>JAIRZP010000013.1 GCA_031267175.1 Coriobacteriales bacterium
CCCCCCCCTGCTCTCTAACTCCAAAGCCTGCGCATCGTGCTGACTTTTCTACAACGGAGAGAGACGGCAACCCTGCCACGGCACAGCCAAAAATCACATTCTGCAATCTGTTGCAAACAAGCTGCTGCGATATTGCCAGTGGACGATCAGTTGGCTTCTACATACTTCCTGGCTTGCTTTGCGGCTATTCGCCCGGAATTGATGGCCCAACTTGCCTGCGAGCCTGGCGCCAGGGACACATCGTAGGAGTCGCCATAAAGGCCACCCGCGTCACATCCTCCCGCATAGAGACCGCCGATAGGCTCTCCGGCCTCATCCAGGACCTCGGTTTCTGAGGATACCTTGATGCCTCCTACTGTGGTGTAATAGCCCAGGGAGGTCTCGCAGACCCAGTAGGGTGCCTCGATCTTGGCCAGATACTGCTGCTCCTTGCCAAAGTCCTCATCCACGCCGCTCTCACAGAAGCCGTTGTAGCGCTGTATCGTCTTCCTGAGTGCTTCGGGGTCGAGCGAGGCCGCTTCTGCCGTCTCTTCAATGGTATCCACAACGGTGACGGAGGACAGGCGCTCCAGCTCGGATCGCACATCGGGCAGGGGAACGCCGGGAGGGCCCCAGGTGAACACCCGCACATAGGGCCCGGTTGTCTCCAGCTGCTCTATGTCCGCGTTGGTCAAAATGGCATAGGTCCTTTTCTGGTTGGCCTGGGCAATGCCGGCAGCGGCAAAATCGCCGACCCACAGGTCCTCATTGCACCAGCGCTCGGCCTTCTCATTGAGCCACAGCGTGGGTTGCACGGAGGCAGCATAGGCGTCGGTGGTCCACCCGGCCCCCGTTATGACGGGCCCGCACCACATGATGGTGCCGGGGCTCGCGGCAAAGGCGGCACCCGCGTCTCGCGCCATCTTGAGGCCGTCTCCGTTGCGTATCTCTGGCCCCAGCGAGAAGATGTTCTCATTGGAGAGGTTCGCCAGATCGTAGAGGATGTCGGGGTTTGACGCATACCCGCCGGATGCCAGGATGACCACCGGTGCATCTACCTGTATGACCGTGCCCTCATCATCCTCAGCCAGAAGACCGGTCACCTTGCCGTCCTCCACGAGGATCTTCTTTGCGATGGTCTTGAAGCGGGCGGTGATGCCGTACTGCTCGGCCGCGGCACCCAGCTTCTCCATGAAGAGCGCTCCGGGCATCGACCCTTCCACATTCTCATAGTCATGCGCGTAGGCGCTGATGGGGGAGGGCTGAAAGATGCCCCGGTACTCGATGCCAAACTCCTTGAGCCACTCAACGGTCTCGGCGGTCTGTTCAAAATAATTCATATACAGGCCATGGTTGGGAACCCAGTGGTGATAGGCCATGCACTTTTGTACCATCTCCTCAACACTGGGATTGCTCTCCTGGGTCCGGGTCCAACTCGTGTTGATGCCGAGCATTCCCTCGGTATTGATAAAGGCACCACCAAAGCTTGCACCGCGATCAACCAGGACCACACTGAGCCCCTGCTGGGAGGCCTCAATGGCGGCCGCGGTGCCTGTTCCGCCACCCCCGATTATCGCGACATCTGCCTGCAGCGTCTCCGTGGGCTCGCCTATGGCATCAAGGGCCCAGATGCCTGAGGTGGCTTCCAGGGGTGTGGCCCCGGTATCCGCCGGTGGTCGGTCCTCAGCCGGAGCGCAACCGGCCAGGCCTACGCCGGCAGAAACGCTCGCACCGGCCAGTGCGGCTCCTGCCCCCTTGAGAAAGGACCGTCTTGAATAGGTCTGTGCTTCATGTTTGCTCATACTCTCTCCTTTTTTTCGATTGTTGGTGGTGGGCAGACTGCCTCTGTGAGAGGCACACTCCCCTGCATGCTGAGCAGGGATAAGTATCCCCCAGGGCCTGCCTCCAACAGCTCAGATCGCATGCGCAAAGAGTTGTTTGAAGCAACTAAGTGGTATCTTGTATGCTTGTACACCCTTTGCACTGCAATTGTTTGCTCTCTGAGCAGGAAAGGAGCGCCTTTTGCGTAGTGAGCAGCTCGAATATTTTGTCTCTGTCTATCGCGAGCAGAGCTTTGCCAGGGCCGCCAGGAAGATCCCCATAACCCCTCAAGGCGTCATAAAGGCCGTTCGCGCACTCGAAAAGGAGTTTGCCGTACCCCTCTTTACCTCAGGCAAGGGCCAAACGCTCAGGCCGACCCCCTACGCCGACGAGCTTTTTGAACTCGCGACACTGTTTCACGACAAACTCGAGGCCCTGGAAACCAGCTTCGCGCACATGCGGTCCCGTGAACGCAGGGAGATCCGCATGGGTCTTGCGTCCGGGATACCGGGGTTCCTCGGCTCGGATTTCCTCACCGGCTTCAAGACGCAACACCCGGAGATAACCGTGGTGGCAGACGAAGTCCCCGACGTGGCCTGCGATGAGGGCTTGCTACAGGAGAAGTACGACCTGGCCCTCACCATTCTTCCCACAAAAGGGGCCCTCGATACCCTGCCCCTGTACTCCTGCGCCATCGGGGTCTGGGTACATGCCAGGAGCAGACTCGCCCGTAAAGAAGCGGTTGAGATAGCGGATCTCGCCAGGCATCGGCTCGCCACACCGGGTAAGGGCTTCAAGTCCTACGACGCCATCACGGCACAATGTCTCGACAGAGATATAGTGCCGAGGGAGCTTATCACTACGACGGAGATGTTCTGGATATACGAATTCGTCAGGTGCAACAGAGGCATGGGAACCAACACGGAGCATCTGCTCAGCGTTCCCGCCTTTTGTGCGGATGCCGAGGTGCTGTCCCTGCCGTTTGAGGACCTCAGATGGAGCATCGGGTTGTCAAAACGGACTTCCCGCAACCTCGACTACGCAGAAACCGCGCTCTATAACTATTGCGTCGCCTTCTTTGAAGGAGAGAAGAAAACGGCGCGTGGGTATTCCTTTTAACACAGGAGAGGGAGAGCCGGAGTGCGCAGCTCAAGTGCAGTGGACTTGTATACGGAGCCCCCGAAAATCGCCTATGCGCGAAGCGCATGATTTTTGGGGTAAGGTCGAACAGGAGTATTCACAACATTAAAAGCGCCCAACGTAGTATCAAGTGTATACTATCCGAATGGTTAAAAACAAAGCGCAGGTGATAATCTCTAATAGCATCATGCCACCCCCGGAAGAGCACGAAGTCTCGGCGGCATGGATACTCGCTCGACACTACAATTGCTCCGTGGAGTTCTTGAAACCGCTGGACGGCTACAAGCGCAAGACCCCGGATTTTGTAATGATGGCCGTTGAGTGGGAAATGAAAAGCCCCATTGGGCGCTCAAAGACCACTATATCGAACAACTTGATAACAGCGAAGCTCCAGTCTCCTAACATAGTGTTCGACACGCGCCGCACAAAGATTCCAGATAACAAGATTGAGCGTGAATTGTCGAGGTTCCTGACGCAAAGAAAAAGTATCTATCGCATCATCATGATTACAAAGGACAAAAAAGTTGTTGAAATCCGCAAGCGTAGGTGATATAGTATCTGAAGGCAAGGCCGGGCTTTCCTAACGGATGGTCAAAGGAGCATGCCTCATTGAGAACGAGCCGCCCCCTCTGTAGGGCGGTTTTGTTTTGCTCGAGTGGAATAAGGCAGTTAATCTGAGATATTGACTGTCCTTTGTTCAAAGTCGAACAATTATCGCAATCCCTTCTTCAAAACAGTAAATAGAGTTCCTGCGGATGATATACTGGAGCCCCGAAAATCGCTTATGCGCGAAGCGCATGATTTTTGGGGAGAAGGAGCAGCCGCGGAGCGCGCGCAATTTCAGCGTACTTGGCTGAATGAATAGCGAATTATCAGTAACCACATAAAAAGAAGGCCCTCCAAAATCGGAGAACCTGCGGTGGTTACTGATAGTTCGATTGAACTAAACTGCGGACAAGTACGGTAA
>JAIRZP010000135.1 GCA_031267175.1 Coriobacteriales bacterium
GTTAATGGACGCCCGCTCCATTGCGGCCACCGCGCTTAACCAGGGGCGTCTCACGGCTGCCACCGAGCTCGACTGGGAGGCCATCGGCCGTCGCAAGCTGCCGCTGTGGGTGGAAAGCTACGACGACGCTGTCTTTGATAAGCGCTGCTACGTGGGCTTTGGGCACCCGGAGCCGGAGTATGAGCTGCGTTTTGGGCCGGGTATCGTTGACTGGCCGCATATGCCTGCGCTGGGAGACGATCTCCTGCTGGAGTTGGCGGCAGTCATCCACGACGCGGTCACCACCACCGACGAGCTTATTCCCTCCGGTGAGACCTCGTCGTATCGCTCCAACCCACTGGCCCTGGCCGAGTTTACCCTCTCGCGCCGGGTGCCGGACTACGTCAAGCGGGCAAAGCACATCGCCGCCAAGGCAGAGCAGCTTGCAGGGGACACGCCGACGGATGACATAGCCCGTCTGCTTGAGAAGCTCGGTGCCGACCCCGCACGCACGCAACTCGGTTCCGCCGTCTTCGCCACCAAACCCGGTGACGGCTCGGCGCGCGAGCAGGCTGCCTCCTGCCAGAAGGTGCTCGGCGGCGCGGCCAATATCGCCAATGAGTATGCCACCAAGCGCTACCGCTCCAACTGCATCAACTGGGGGCTACTGCCCTTTACCCTTGACGGCACTGTACCCTTTGATTATGAGCACGGAGACTTCGTCTACGTTCCCGGCATCCGCACCGGCATCCTCGCAGGCCAGGAGGAGTTTGTCGCCCAGGTCGTCAGTGGCAGCGAGATAACCGACCTCACCCTCCACTGCAAAGGCCTCACCCCCACCGAACGCCAGATACTTGCCAGCGGCTGCCTCATCAACTATTACGCAAACGAGCGGCGATGAAAACGGAACACAAGGTCAAAGGGAACAGAGAGCAACAGCGCAGGGTGAAAGGGCCAGTCAACCTGTTGTACTGTTCCCCTGTTGCTCGTTCTGTCACACCGGCCACTTTCCGTCTCGCAATCTGTCATAATGACGGTAGCAGTTCTATTGGTGTAACAGAAGGCGGTCTATGAACCCTCTTAAAATACTCTGCATTGCCCTGGGCTTTGTGTTTGTTGGTCTCGGAGCGCTCGGTGCGCTGCTGCCGATACTCCCTACGACGCCGTTTCTGCTGCTGGCCGCGTTCTTCTTTGCCCGGGGCTCCAAGCGCTTCGACCGCTGGTTCCACGCAACCAAGCTCTATCAGAACTACCTCGACAGCTACATGCGGCACCGCTGTATGACGCGCAAAACGAAGATCATGATCTGCGCGCTGGCTTCTTCGATGATGGTGCTCTCCCTCATCCTCGTTGACATCCTTTGGGTGAGGCTTCTCCTGGTAGCTCTCATCGGCCTGCTCTTCTTCTACTTCAGGTTCCGTATCAAGACGGTGAGCCCCGAGGAAGATGCTGCCCTCAAGGCGGCCGACCGCGCAGAACGCGAAGTGCAGGCCAGAGAGCCCATCTCACTTCGCGAGACGGTGGAGGAGGTCCGGGTCATGCACGAGGAGCTGTTTGAGGAGGCGAGCAGTTCTCTCAAGAGGGATGTGCCCGAAGAGGAAGGCTGATTGTCTGGCCGAAAGATGGCATACACCCCGGAGCCCCGCAAAACTTGAAGGAGCGAAGCGGCTGAGTTTTGTGGGGCGGGAAGCATCAATCATCACTTCCCTAGCTTCTAGGGCCCCAGA
Source organism: Coriobacteriales bacterium (assembly GCA_031267175.1). Classification (GTDB taxonomy): domain Bacteria; phylum Actinomycetota; class Coriobacteriia; order Coriobacteriales; family UBA8131; genus WQXH01. The sequence goes on from JAIRZP010000135.1 coordinate 1,707, forward strand.
GTGCGCACAGGGATAACGTAGATGCCTTCAGGTGTCTTTCGGGCGTATTCTGCCACGCCTACAAGAACCGCCAGAAACGATGGCTTCTTCATTTTGGCCAGAGGGTTTTCATCGAGTTTTGCCTGCAACCGCAGCAATGAGGATATCCCCTGACTGACCTTGTCCTCACTGGTTTTAATCTCAAAGGCTCCCCAACTCCCGTCTGCCTTCTCAATGATGGCATCAACTTCGAGCCCGGAATCGTCCCGATAATATCGGACAGGTGTGTGACCGACATCCGGAAGCGCACGTGCGTATACCTGTAGGTCACGTATGCAGAGGTTCTCAAATACGAGACCAAAGGTCTGCCAGTCATCAAGGAGCGACGCGGGCGACATGCCCAAAGCGGCCACAGCCAGGGACGGATCGGCAAAGTAGCGACGCTCTTTTGTCTGCACCCGCTTGGGTGAACGCGCTGGCGGTGCCCATCCTTTGAGAGGTTCAATGAGAAAGAGTGAGGAGAGCGCCTCAAGATAGGACGAGATGGTTTTCTCCGATGCTATTGCGCTCTCGCTTTCACTCTCACCATCCTTTCCCGACCGCCTGCGTGCGGGCGAAGCTGCGCCCAATACATCTTTGCTGAGAACGGAAAGCGTGGTGGCCTGACCAAGATTTCTCGCGAGAGAGACCACGAGTCTTTCAGCAGTCTCGCCACTTTTTCCCAGGCTCGGTATACTCTGCTCGTAGAGAGATCTCAGGTATTCCCTGACGACTATTTGCGCATCGCGAGACGGCGTGTGACAGGCTTCGGGCCAACCGCCACGGCAGGCGAGTTCGACCAAAGCCTGCAAATCGGGTTGCGCCTGGCAGGGTTCAAACGCGCCCGAAAACAAGCCGGCAAGAGACACCTGAGAGGAAGAATCGTTCGACTCGGCCAAGGTCATGGGAAACATTCGTATGCGGCCGATTCTTCCTGCACCACTATGGGCCACCTCATCTTTGTGCGGCGTAGACGACCCGGTCAGGATCCATAAGCCCTTTTCTCCTGCCGCGTCATCCACTGCATGCCGTACGGTATCCCAGATTGCCGGCACAATTTGCCATTCATCAATGACGTGCGGAGTCTCTCCTTTGAGCATGAGCGTTGGATCAGACTGTGCGATTTCTGGATTATTGCCTCGATCTACATAGGAGATACTTGCGCCATGAGCCCGGGCAGACCAGGTTTTGCCTGCCCACTTGGTGCCCGTTATCTCCAATGCGCCAAAAAGTTTAAGGTAATGATCAATTTGCCCATCGACTATTCTTGGAAGATAGGCTGCGGGTCTGACGGTAGCTGCACTCATCGTATACTCCTTAGTATCGAGTGCATCCAAGTATACCAGTTTTACGCATCACTGACCAGCGCGTTTCCGCAAATCCGAATGTTCCACTTCCGCAAATCCGAACTCGCCACTTCCGCAAATCCGAATGCTGCGCCTATCTGAATCCGAACTCAAGCCTCAAACCTCACAGGTGAGTTGCGGTCAAATGCTTCCGATGGTGCTCCCTCTACCTGCAAAAATGAAAAATCGGATTAAGCGTCGGATGCGAACGAGATGCTCTTCATGTACATTCAGTTGTACTATGGCAAGGCGCAAGCGGAAGCCTCAAGGCAGTGCTATATTGATTGTTGGGTAGTACCGGTAAGAAGAGAGGAATGGATAGGCATGGGACGAACTGTTTTGCCGCTCTATACACCACGTTATATCCCCAAGGGGAGTGAGCTTGCGATTATCACGACCTCAAAAGGAGCTGTTGCGGTTGCTCTCAACGGCTTGGATGCTCCCCTTACCGTAGGGAACTTTATCGAACTCGCGCGCAGGGGCTTTTATGATAACTTGAAATTTCATGCGTACAAAGCTGGCTCCGCAATCTTGGGAGGATGTCCGATAACGCGCACCCTGGGTCCGGCTCAAGTTGATGCCGCCGCAAGAGGGGTGGTGCATGGAATCCATCCAGGCAGGGGAGACGCGAGTTATACCATTAAAGATGAGTATGAAGGCAAGGCAAACAACCACCACGAATCGGGTAGCCTGGTCTTTGCTCATACATCACAGCCGGATTCTGGTAGCTGCCAGTTTTACTTCTCGCTTTCAGAGCAGCCCGAATACGACAACAGCTTTGTAGTATTTGGACAAACCGTTGAGGGAATAGCGGTAGTGCAATCACTCCGGGTGGGAGACGCTATTGAAAGCATCGAAATCAAGAATGCCGATGAAGAAGCCCTGGCCGAAGCAATCTCACAGGAGCCTCCCCGACCAGAAAAGACGCCAACCGACGTGTGGAGAGAGTTGCAAAGGCAAAAGAGCCGCACAGGTGCACAGGCTAAGGGCCCCGATAGTCCTCAATAAGGTCTATCAAGTGTTGCTGCTTATGCACATCGAGCTTACGGTAGATGTTCTCCATATGGGTTCGGGCTGTTCCCTCTGCTATATGGAGATCACGCGCAATGATGGAAAGCGTGCGTCCATAGGCCAGTAAGACGAGCACCTCTCCTTCTCGAGGCGTGAGGTGGTACTCCTCGGCCACGCGCATACAGCTACGTTCGCGTAGACCCAGGGCATCCCTGCGCTCATCCGTTTTCTCCCCGTCCTCTCTTTCTTTGGGTGCCTCCTTTTCAATGCTGATTGCGTTGGACAGCGGCTGCAGCGTGCCATCGGGGAGAACCAGAAAGGCAACAACCACGAGGCTCAGGATGCTCAGCATGGCAATGACGGTAATCTGCACACTTCCGCTGAGGATAAGCGTCGTGAGTACCTCGCCGCCAATAAGGCCCGCAGTCATACCAATGAACATGAAGGCAACCCCAAAGCCAAAGACACGAAGGGGTTGCGCTCCTTCTTTTCGCGCAATCTCGGTAAAGAGTATCCAGGAGAGGATGTCAAAGAACTCGTAGCCAATATTGATGAGGAGTATCGAGAAGGCGGCATGCGTGTCAAAGAACAGTACGATTGCCACAAACCCGGCCACCATGAGGGGAAGAGAAAGGCGATAGGTAAGCGTAGGGTTGAATCGGTGTTTGAGTATGGCGGCAAAAAGCAAAAAGACCGCTCCTGTAAAAATGAGCGACATGAGGGCGCTTCCGCCAAAAGGCGCAAAGGGATCCAGCCCACTCCTGGGTATGGCGTCAAACAAACGGCAGAGGGCCGAGAACACCATGATAGAGACCATGAGTTTTTTGGCACCGCTGTTGAGAGATATCCCCTTTTTGGAGTCAACCTCCTCCGCTGAGCCTGCTGTTTTTGTCGTCACTGGCTGTTTGCAGGTGTCCTGTAAGGCTTTGCGTGAGTCAGGGGTAGCTTCTTCCCGATTTGCGTTTTCTGCGGCATGCGTAAAACCGGCGAATAGTGAAAGGACCTTGACACCTTGACGACGAGCAATCACGACGAGGAGTAGGTACGAAAACAAGGGAAAAACAACATAGCCGATGAGATTTGAGCCCAAGGAGGTAAAAGACACCAAAAAGGCGGTAACAATTGCCGCTGCAGGGGCAACGATGGTAGAAAAGCTGATCTTATAGGAGGCAAACCGCTCTCCCCATAATACCTGCAATACTCCAGCGCCCATGCCGCCAATGACAAAACCGCAAAAGAGCAACGGCTCCAGGTTCTGCATAATAGAGAATGGGATGATGCACGCAGAAAGCACAAGGGCAACACCGGTTGCCGCAAAGAGCAGGTGGCGCAGCCTTTCGATACTCTCTTTGAGGCGCTTCACAAAAAGTACGGTCATGAGAGCAGCCAAAGCTCCAAAAAGCAGGTATATCCAATTGGTAACGAAGAGGATGGGCTGATGTAACGGCGCAACAAGACAAAACACGATCCATGAGCGGCACAGGCCAAAGCCTATAACAACGATGAGACCGTCGAGTACCCGTTTGTCTCTGTTGGTACTGGGGGCAGCACTTTCATCCTCTGTCATGTGTTTTGTTGGAATGAACATCTCCTTTTAGACCTGTACGTGTCTCCATCACGTCAAAACATCCTTCTCTCTGCTCAGTGTACCTTCTTCTCTCCGTACCGTTGAGCGAGGTTTGAGAACGGTTTGAGAAACGATACTGCCAGCAAGGTTTTGCCGTATAGGATTAAGAATCCGAGGGCTACAACATGCCGCACGTTTTTCGAGTTCAAGGCCAAGTTTCAAAAATCCGATTTACCATCAGATGTACATAGTACTCGATAGTCCTACGCTTTGGTAACGTAAACGGATGCTCTCTCAGCATTTTCATCGCAGGAGACGATGAAGGCCTGCCGAAAGTTGCTTAGGGAGACGATGATTAATGCTTGTGCACCAGATTTCGAGTCAGTTTATGCCAGGTCTGTTCGGGTGTATGATGCCACTACTTGCGGTAATGGCGTCATGCACACGGGCAGAGCTGGTGCAAACTGGCCGAAAGATGGTGTGCAATGATTAATCATCGTGTCCCTGGGGCTCTGCAGGCTCGGAAAAGGAAATTACGTACGGTAACGAAGGAGGATCATATGAACCAGGAAAACGCAAGCGGTTTGTCACGTCGTCGCTTTCTGAAGGGTGCTGCTTTTGCAGGTGCTGCTGCGGTGGGAACCGCGGCCCTTGCCGGGTGTGCAGCCGGACAGGGACAGGGCAGCGCAACCGCAGACTGGATGCCAAAGGCGTGGGACTACGAGACCGATGTCCTCGTGATTGGCTATGGCGGTGCAGGGATGTGGTCGTCTCTGATATCCGCTGACGAGGGGGCGTCTCAGGTTCTCGTGCTGGAAAAGGCCCCTCTTGAGGGTGGAGGCAACAGTCGCATCAACAATGGTGAATGGGCTATCATAGACCCCGACAAGGCAGAGATATTCAAAGACTACATCCGCACCTTCACCAAAGGCAAAACCCCCGATGCGATGATTGAGACATGGGTGGATGAGTGTGTCCGCAACACTGAGTATGCCGATAAGTACAACATCACCTACTCGGTATCCGAGGAGGCCATTGCCGGGGCTATTCCCGAGTATGCCTTCCTGGAAGAGCGTTTTGACCACTCCCAAAAGCTCGCTAGCATTGATGGCTTTGGCATGGTTACCTTTCATGAGCTTGAAGCAGAGCGCGAAAAACTCGGCGTTGAGGTGCTCTTTGACTGCTCAGAAGAGCGCCTGATCCAAAACCCCGAGAACAAAGAGATTGTTGGCTGTTATGTCAAGATTGCTGGCGAGGAAAAAACCGTCAAGGCACGCAAGGGTGTCATCATGACGCTTGGCGGGTTTGAGTTTAACGAAGAGCTGAAGGATATGTACCTCAAGTGCAGTCCCTTCAAGTTTGAAGGCTGGCGTTTTAATACCGGAGACGGCATTAAGATGGTCGAAGACGTCGGGGCAAAGCTCTGGCATATGGATATGGCGATTTCCATGTATTCCATGTGGACGCGCGACCCGGAGTACGACTTCTCCATCCTGTTCTTTATGCCGGGATTCTCTTACTTTACCGTCAACCGAATGGGCAAGCGTTATGTCAACGAGAACAAGATGGGCTCCCCTCACAACGGTTGGCACACCCTGCTTTCTTTCAACGATGAGATCGCCGACTACGACCGTGTTCCGTCATGGACGATCTTCGATCAGAGCTGTTTTGAGGCTGGCAAGCTCTCAACCAGCCAGGGCGACTGGTTTGAATGCGGCAACTTTACCACCGACCTTCCGGATGAACTGCGCGACTGGGACGGATGGAGCCAAGACAATGTGGCCGAGGTAGAAAAAGGCTGGATCATGAAGGCCGATACGCTCGAGGAACTCGGCAAGCAGATGAAGGACTTTGATCACTGGATGGATGTTGACACCCTCAAGGCCACCTTTGACGAGTACCAACGGTTCTGCGGGCAGGGCAGAGACGAGCGCTTTGACCGTTCTGTAGACACCATGGTCGCCCTGGACAGCGGCCCGTATTACGCGGTTTCTGTCTATCCCGGGTCGTGTTCAACGCTTGGTGGCCCCATGAAGAATGAACACGCACAGGTGCTTGACACCGCACAGAATCCCATACCGCGCCTCTATGCTGCAGGGTGCTTTGGCAACTTCCAGAGTCACACCTATGGCATTACCGGTGGCAACAACGCAGAAAACCAGGTGTGGGGCCGCATTGCCGGACGTCACTGCTCTGGTCTCGACCCTTGGGAAAGCGCCTAGCCCCAACGCTACGCACGACCACAGTAACGAGTATACTCCCAGCCTCCCCAGGCTCTGCAGCCAAAACCGCACCGTGCTGCTGAGCCTGGGTCATGCTGAGAAGTGGTGTTTTAAGAAGGAGAATCGTAGATGACAACCACAAAAAAGAAGGTGACGAAGCGCAGCTGGATCAGGCTTATCATTCTGGGCGTGGTGTGCGCCCTGGTAAGTGCGCTTGCCCTCACGGTAGGCTGCGCTCCCTCTGGCCCCAATCCACAGACAGAGAACGTGGCGGAGCAGGATTCCAGTATGGCAGGTACCGAGCCGGTCAACTGGACCATGCAGTCCGAATGCGCCACCTGCCATATCTCTGAGGCTGAGTCCATGACGGATATGGAATGTCCCCAGGCGTACGCGCACCAAAACGAGGCCAGCTGTGTCGATTGCCATACCGATGAACCCTTGCTCGCAACGGTGCACGCAGACCTGACCTATGCTGATGCCAGCCATCCGGCCTCCAAGCCAACGGTTGAGTCGGTTCCCGAGCAGAGCTGTGTGTCTTGTCACGGTACTCTGGATGACATGGCGCTCATTACTGCCGAAAGCACGGCATTGAAAGACGACCAGGGAACAATCGTCAATCCTCATGCGCGACCTGCGGGGCAAACGCATGCCCAAAACCCCGCTACGTGCACAGACTGCCATAACAATCATTCCAAGAATCTCAGCAAAGATGCGATGAAATACTGCGCCTCCTGTCACCATCGCGGAGTATTTGCCTGCGGAACCTGTCACGAAGTGAGAACGCGTACGTAACAGATCCCTTCCAGCGCATCAACAAAAAAGAGTTCCTCCATAGGTTCCTCGGCCCTTGTACAGTTCTCTGGCAGCAGTGCTGAGGCAAGTAGGTACGTGGGTAGTACCAGGGTCTGGCACTGCCTGCAAGGACTCAGTCCCTTATGCAGTACTGCCACTGTCCGGACGCTCAAAGTCCTGTGATAGTCCGCCTTGGAAATTCTCATTGGGAACAAAGTTGATGCTGCCACCGGGCATGCTCGTGGGCAGAACCTGCAAAACCAGCCCTATGGAATTGACGATGAGCAGCAGTGTCAGCAACACGATGACGATCCAGGCATGCAGAGGCTTCAACTGCGAAGCCTGGGAACCCCTAAGCGCGGTGCGCTGCAGCGCGGCGGCGATTTCCGGTGAGCTTTGCCCAACAGCGGACTTGCCCACCTGCTCTTCTGCCTGCCTTGATGCCTTATCCTGCGTCTGACTTTTGATGCCTGTTTTTTCCTCTTCGTGCATGAGCCTTCCTTTCACTTTTTACTACGCTACTACTGCTGTGCTACTCATATCTCAAGGCCTCAATCGGGTGCATGCGTGCCGCCTTTTGAGCCGGATACAGGCCAAAAACCATGCCAACGACTGTGGAGAAGACCACTGACACAACGATGACCGTTCCCGAGAGGGTGTAGGTGGTTGCAGTCGTGGTACTGGAAGCGTCCGTACCGGAGCTGGCTATCATGTTGACGATGCCCAACACGATGCCCGATCCGATGATGCCGATGGCACAGCCGATAAGACAGAGCACCATCGCCTCCAAAAGGAACTGAGTCATGATGCTGCCCTGGGTAGCGCCTATGGCCTTGCGGATGCCGATCTCGCGTGTGCGCTCGGTTACCGACACCAGCATGATGTTCATGATGCCGATGCCGCCCACGAGAAGCGAGATGCCCGCTATGCCTCCGAGCAGCAAGGCAAAGGTGTCCTGCACGCTGCTCAGGGTCTCGGAGAGGGTCTCCATGTTCTGCACGTAGTAGGCGTCGGTATCGCCAAAGCGGTCGAGGAGCCAGAAATTCAGGGCCGTCTCGGCGGCGGTTATCTGGGATGCATCCGTTGCCATGACGTAGAAGCTGGTGATATCGCTGGAACCAGTCATACGAGCGGTCACCGTAAACGGCACATACACGGAATACGACTCCATACCGGTCGAGGTGACGCTTTCGTTCTCGGCCAGTACGCCGACAACCTGATAGGGCAGATCGTCAAGCGTAATCGACTGCCCGGGAATGTCGCTGATGGGTACGTTTGCAAACAGCTCGGCGGCAGCCTCGTAGCTGAGCACCACGACGTGCGCGTAATTGTCAAGGTCGGGTTGCAGCAGGAGGCGGCCGCCCGCAAGCGCACTGCTCATTATCGAAAAATAGGCGTTGTTGGTGCCGGTAATGCTCACCCGTACCGTGCTGGTGCCCTGCTTCACGTTGCCCGAGCTTTGCAGATACGGTGCCACCGAGCCCACGGTGTCCTCGGCCGTGAGCGCGTCGAGTTCGTCCATTTTGAGGGGCTTGCCGCCGTCATCACGGATGCTCACGGTAAAAAGGTCGTTGCCCAGCTGCGAGATGCGGTCGGAGACGCTGCTGGTCGCACTGGTGGCCAGGGATACCAACACCACCAACGCCATGACGCCGATGATAATACCGAGCATGGTGAGAAAGGCCCGCATCTTGTTTGCGAGGATGGACTTGAGCGCCATCTTTATAGACTGGAGTATCATCCTGCCATCACTCCTGCGACTGCCCTCATCCTCTGGTCATCCCCATTGCACACTGCTTTCATTCCGCGGCCACCTTTCCGTCTCTGATGTGTACGGTGCGTCCAGTCTGGGCCGCGAGTGTGCTGTCATGGGTGATAAGCACGATGGTGCGTCCGGTGGCATTGAGTTCGTGGAGCAGCTGGACTATCTCTGCGCCGGTGTGCGAGTCCAGATTGCCGGTTGGCTCGTCAGCCAGGATGAGAGAGGGTTCCGTCACCAGCGCCCGCGCTATCGCTGCCCTTTGCTGCTGGCCGCCGCTGACATTGTTTGGGGTATGTCGCCGCCTGTCAATGAGTCCCACCTTTTCCAGGGCCGCTTCTACGAGAGGACCCCGCTCGGCGGCCTTCATACCTCGGTAAATCAGGGGCAGTTCCACATTCTCCTCAATGCTCATGCGGCCGATAAGGTTGAAGTTCTGAAATACGAAGCCGATATGCCGGTTGCGTATGCGTGCCAATTCGGCCGCGCTGTAGCTCTCTACGGATGTCCCGTCCAGCAGGTAGATGCCGGAGTCTGCCACGTCCAGCACGCCCATGATATTCATCAAGGTGCTCTTGCCGCTTCCCGAGGGCCCTACTATCCCGAGGAACTCGCCGTCGTCGATGCTCAGGTTCACCTCATCCAGCGCGTAGACATCGCTGTCGCCCAGGTGATAGGTCTTTGATATGTCGATGAGTTCTATCACTGCTGACTGCCGCTTTCCTTCCGTTTTGGGATAATCGTCTGCCCATCATGCATTGTTGCTATCCGGGTATCTGAACCGGGCCGCCATTGCCGCCGAAGTTGGGCATCTGTCCGCCACCACCCGGTCCGCTGAATTCAAACGTCTGTCCACCGTCTCTGTTGCCCATGTTGCCAAAGCCGCCTGAATCGGTGCTGGCCGAAGACGAGGTTATCTGCTGGCGATAATAGACGGTCGTGCCTTCATCGAGGCCGCTCAGAACCTCCACGGTATCCTCGTCGGAAAGTCCGGTTTCTATGGGGGTCTCGCCACCCAGCTCGCCGTCATCTGTGGCTGTGGTGTAGACGAAAACCTCCTCGCCGCGCTGCTGCACGGCATCGAGCGGAATGAGAACGACGCCGGTGGCCTGCTCCTTGATGATGGTGGCTGTGGCAGAGAACCCCACGTACATCCCCTCGGCCCGGGGAATGGTGACAATCGCGTAATAGCTGCCGCCAGAGACCGACACCGAACTCACGGTTCCCTCAAAAATCTGGCCTTCCAGGGCACTCAACTCCACGGTGGCCTGCTGGCCCGCCTTGACCGCCGCAACGTCCAACTCGTCGAGTTGGAGCTGCACCTCCACCTCATCGGCGGAATATATCTGGAAGGCTGTGGCCTTGACGCTGTCTAACACCAGCTCTTCTTCTGCGGCGCCTTCTGAGCCGGTAGCGCCCGTTGAGCCTGAGCCCGTTGAGCCTGTGCCCGCGTTGCCGCTGCCGGTATTCAGAGCGCTGCCGCCTCCGGTATTTGTGGAACCGCCGCCCCCGGTATCACCAGAACCGCCGCCGCCGGGAACGCTGTCATCCTCCAGCACTACATAGCAGGTCTTTGTAGCCGCTGGGTTGTCGGACAGACTGAAAACCACGGGATACACACCCTTTACGGGAGCAAACATGCCGTAGTCCACCTCGATGGCTGCTGGCGGAGCGCCCTGCCCTTCGGCAGGCTCCCCTTCGGCCGCGTTCTGGATTTTGGCCTCGCAGAGTGTCAGCAGCCAGGCGCGCGTGGCTTCCTCTTTGGTGGCGGTGGCAGAAGCGACACAGGCGGCTTTGGCTTCGGAGACCTTGGCCGTTGCATAGGGCAGAACGGAGAGCTCGGGTTTGGCGGTTTCCTCCTCAAGGGTCTCAACCAGGTCGAACGATCCGCTGTCAGATATACGGGCCTGGCCGAGTGTCGTGCTGTCGGACGCTCCGGATACGTCAGCGGTGTTAAACGACCAGCTTGTTGAGTCGGACACATCGGCCGTGCTGAACAGGCTGCTTGCAGCTGAGCCGGAGAGACTGGCCTGCCCGAGCGAGCCATTGCCGGTTGGACTGGACGATCCGCTGCCGGTAGAGCTGGAGTCGGAAGAGGCACCCGTGCTGGCCGTTATCGTATCGCCCTTCTTGACATTGACACTGCCGACGGTGCCTGTGGCAGTGGCCTTGATATAGCCGGAGGAGTACAGCACGTTCAGATCGCTCAGCAACACGTCATAGGCGGCAATCAGCCGATCCAGGGTCGCCGATCCGCCGAGCGCGCTGGATGCCTCGGAAAGTCCGTCTCGCTCCTCTTCTACCAACTCGATGACTTCTGCCACCGAATCCGTGTCCACGGCTGCCAACACGTCGCCTTCGGTTACGGTCTCATCGGTATGCACGTAGACATCGGTCACGGCAACGCCCACGGGTACCTCAACCGCGATGCTGGCCTCGGCCAGAGTACCGCTGCCGGAGACCGTGGTGGACACGTCGCCTGTCGTGGCCGTGGCGTAGGTTATGACGCTCTCAGTTGTCTGATTGGCCGGGCCGCCCAGCAACCGGGGCACCAGCACTATCGCCCCAACCGCAACGATAATAACAAGGCCGGCCGCCACAAACAGCCGTATATGTCTCGCCTTCTTACCCTGCTGCAAAACCTGTTGCATACCTTCTCCGTTTCCTTGAAGCATTGCGTCCCCGTGGCTCAGACGTTTTTGAGGCTCACGAACCAACAGGATACAAAGTAGCGCCCCTAGCTTAAACCAGGCTGAAAGGCCAAAGGGCAGAAAAACCCAAAAACAATTGCGCTTCACCTCATTTCGCGGCTTTTGTTACAATGAGTGGTTCGTGTGTACCTACCTAGCATATTGGAGGCCAAATGACCACGCTCTATACACCAGAGTATCTTCCCACCGGTGAGGAAAAAGCCGTATTCCACACCAATAAAGGCGACATCACGATACAGTTGGCCGGCAAGGATGCCCCCATCCATGTGGCCAATTTTGTCGAGCTTGCACAGAAGGGCTTTTATGACGGCCTCAAGTTCCACCGTTATGAGCCCAACTTTGTTATCCAGGGCGGCTGCCCCAACTCGCGCGAGTATTCGAGTGAGGAACTGGCGCGCGGCGTGCAGGACCATGCCCGTGGCGTCCCCGGCACCGGCGGCCCTGGCCACACCATCAAGGGAGAGTGGAAGACCAATCCCCATAACAAGCACAAGGACGGCACCCTGGCGATGGCGCGTTCACAGGCTCCCGATTCTGCCGGGTCGCAGTTCTACTTCTGTCTGGGCCCGCAGTCCTTCCTCGATAGCAACTACACGGTGTTTGGCGACCCCTTGGACGAGGAGAGCCTTGCGGTCATCCACTCGCTCGGCAAGGGAGATGTCATTGAGTCGGTTGAGATTATCGACAAGGCGGCGTGACACACCCAGGGTACAGGCCCCCGGTGAGACACGCCCCTGAGAGAGGAAGCCAGGCCTCAGGCGAGAAAGGCCCCAGGCACGGCAATCGAAAGGCGCGACAGTCCGAGGATTTGAGAGGAGCAACTTCCTTTGAACAGCACTAACTTCAATCAGGCAGAAGCCGCCTATAAGAGTGGTAAGTATGTCGATGCGCTCAAGTCGTATTACGCTGCCCTCAAAGAGGACGCTGCCGGTTTTGCTCCCGGGGATGCAGGTCTGCTGTATTACCGTCTGGGAAACTGCCTGCTTAAGATGTACACCTTCAGTGAGGCGGCGGTCAGCTATCAGAAGGCTCTGGAGGACACACAGTTTACCTCCCGGGCTGCGGCGCAGGTCAATCTGGGCAAGGCACAGCTGGGCCTGGGCAAGTATGAGGACAGTGTGCAGTCCTTTAATGCCGCTCTGGCCGACAGCAGCTATGGCAAGCCGTACCAGGCACAGATGGGCCTGGGCAACGCCTACACCAAACTCGGCATGATTGTTGATGCCGGTACTGCCTATCGCAACGCCGCGCTGGACGAGAGGAATCCCAACCCCACCAAGGCGCTTATGAGCCTGGGCAGTTGCTTCATGGTACTCGGGCGCCCCGAGGACGCCATCGAGTCGTACAATGCCGTCTTTGAGTTTGATCCCTCACAGGCCGTGGCACAGAAGGTCTATGAGAGCCTCGGGCAGGCCTTTACGACTGCCGGGCACTACAACGAGGCCCTGGATGCCTTTAACCGGGCACTCGCGCCGGGTGGATTTGTGCTCTCGGCGGACGCGCAGGCCGATTACACCAAGGCCCTGCAGGCCTTGAGCGAGGCCGATGCCCAGGCAGCGCTTGCCGGCTTTGGCACGCTGGCCAACGCAACGGCCAATCCTACCCTGGAGCCAAGCGTGCAAGCGGATGGTACCGTAGCCTATGGCGCCGGCAATGTGCCAACCGCCCACGACACCGGCTTTTTTGACGTGGCGGAATCCGACCTCGTCCAGCTTTCAAAAAACCAGATGAAGGGCCAGCGCAAGCTCAGGCACACTGGGCTCAAGGTCGTACTCGTCATCGTCATCCTCCTTATTCTCGCCATGGGTGCCGGTGTCTTTGGCTACACGCAGGGATACGGCTGGCCCACGCAGGAAGCGGTTATCCAGGATCTCTTTACCTCACATGCCGAGGGAGCGGACACGTCACAGTACTGGGTCGGCACCACCGACGAAGAAAAAGAGGTCATCGAGCGTATCATGGACATGGTCGCTCCCACGACCTCGGTAGACGTCATCTACCTGGACAAAAGCATGGTGAGTTCCGAGGCCATCGTTACCGCGCATCTGCAAGAAGGTGGTACGATGCACTACCTCATCAACCTGGAGCGAAGCGGTATCGGCTGGAAGATAAGCGGACTCAACCTGTACTTTGCCTCCGGGCAGGAATCTAACGGACAGGCCTCGACCTCTCCGTCGTCCTCCTCAGACCAGAGCACGACCCCCTCAGACCAGGGCTCAGCATCTTCCGGAACCACCTCCGGGGAAGGTGCTGATCCAACCACCAACCCAAGCACGGACGCAACCGCCAACCCAACAAACGACGCGGCAGCGGGTACAGCTTCCGAACAGACATCCGAGCAGTAACGCCTCAGCAACTGGTGGTAACAGCACGGTGATAACACGACGGGCAACCAGACCGAAAGGTACGATATGAGAGAAAAGACCTACGCCATGCTCAAGCCCGATGCCGTTGCGGCAGGGCATGTGGGCGAGATCATCGCCCGTTTTGAGAGGGTGGGCCTGGCTCTGGACAGAATGGAATTGGCCGAGGTAACGCCCGAGCAGGCCGCTGCCAACTATGCGGAGCACGAGGGCAAGCCCTTTTACGAGGGGCTTATCCGCTATATCACCTCCGGGCCGGTGGTCAAGCTGGTACTCTCCGGCGAGGATGCCGTGGCCATTACCCGCAAGCTCATGGGCGCCACCAATCCCGCAGAGGCCGCACCGGGCACCATCCGGGGCGATTTTGGTCTCGTCATGGATGCCAATGTCATCCACGGCTCCGACTCTCCCGAATCCGCCGAGCGCGAAATCGCCATCTTTTTTGGAGAGACGAGCAGGACAGAGCAGAGAGAACAGTAAAGAGTAGGAGTCTGGACAGCAATGTCGTTTTTGGACAATATATTCAGTCAGTGGAGCAGTGACCTTGCTATCGACCTTGGCACCGCCAATACGCTGGTGGCCGTTGCCGGGGAGGGCATCGTCCTGGACGAACCCAGTGTCGTCGCCATAGACAACGAGGTCAACCGCGTGCTTTCGGTAGGTACCGAGGCGCGCGAGATGATAGGCAGGAACCCGGGCAATATTTCGGTGGAACGTCCGTTGGCCGACGGAGTCATCGCCGACTACGACGTGACCGAGGCCATGCTCTCCTACTTCATCAACAAGGCCAATCCCAAGACGCGGCTGTGGCAGCCCAAGCCCCGCATCGTTATCTGTATCCCCTGCGGCGTCACCTCCGTAGAGAAGCGTGCGGTCTTTGAGGCCACCATCCAGGCCGG
>JAIRZP010000190.1 GCA_031267175.1 Coriobacteriales bacterium
CGTCAGCGGCTCGGTTAATGTGGCGTTTGATGGGTGAGTCTCCCCTTTCCTCGTGCCGCCGACCAAACTGTAACTTTTCTCCCGAGACAAACGCTGACGAATGCGGTATACTGCTCCCATGCCGCTTATCGAGCGGCCGATTTTGTCTCATGGGACATCGGCATGCTTGGTAGCAACCTGATTATCCGCTGGATTGAAGTCAGCTGCTCGGCAGGGCACTATAAACACACTCTCAAATGTAACGGGTGCCGCGCGACCCTTGGTTGCGTGAAGTATTGGTTTGTCAAGGTAGGAGCGTATGCCAGAAGACAAAGCAGGAAGCACCCGGCTTCCCGTGCGCATCATAAGCATTACCGTGGCCGCAGCAACGCTTGCGGTGTGTCTGCTGTGCTCGCTTCCTCAGGCCTTTGCCAGTTTCAGTTCCGAGTCTGCCGATCAGGTCATTGGCGTCGGACGCATCCAGTCCGTTTCTACGGCGGCCCCTTCTGCTGATGCGGTGCCCACGGCCCGCTTTGAGACCCCGGAGCCCTTGGCTGTTGAACCCACCCAGGCGGTGAGCCAGCTGGCACAGCCCTTGGACAGGGGAGTAGAAGACCTCGAAGCTGCCATTGCCGACATCAACATGATTCAGCGTTTTGGTGAGCCGGACGAGGACGGTTGGTTTACCACCAAGGCCTCTGCCTATGGTCCCAGCAGTGCCGGCACACACACGGCACTGGGCACCGAGCTCACCCTCACGAGCATGGACATAGGCATTCACATTGACCACGTCGATCTCATGGGCCGCACGGTTGAGCTCATGTACGGCGGTGTCATACTCCGCTGCCGGATAGTAGATACCGGTGAGATGACCACGGACGGCAGACTGTTCGATCTCCAGCCCGGCGTCTGCACGGCATTTGGCGCGGAGACCCCAGAGTTTGGTTGGGGCGTCCGCACCATCAAGTGGCGTCTGGTAGATTAAAGATCCTCAGCTGCGGCGGCGACGAGCGCTCCGCCTGGGCAGACATTGCCATTCTCGGTACACAGCCGGTAGTGAGCCCTGAGCTTGCTGTACTCCTGCTCGACCACTACCCCAATCTGGCTGAACACGCCTGCAAAAACGCGCAGGGCGGCGCCAGGGTACAGGCTCAGCGTGAACCCGCCACCTTTGGAGACCGCATCATCGGAGCCCTGCTGCCCCATGCCGTAGAACACCTCGCCATCGAGCTTCTGGTGAGGGCATACCCGGGCCAGGTCTTTGCCGGTAACACCCGTTGGATCTCGCGTGAGACGCAGCAGATGCGTGTGCGCATCTCGCATCCTGCCCAGACTGCGCTTTCAGAACAGAGGGCGACAGGGCCGGATACCCACGAACCCCAGGGGAGCACCAGCCCCGGCTCCCTCATTCCCCTATCTTCCCCTTCTCAGGCCGCGCTTTTTGAGGCAATCGAGCTGCTTAACGGACTGTTGGCGACGTGTCAATGACAAATGGGGCAAGAACCGCTATCGTAGAACTATGAAGGTTCCCGGGCTCATACAGTTTGACGAATGGCAGGACAGCTACGCAGAGCGCGTAGTGTCCATGCGTACGAGCGCCGTGCGCGACCTCTTTGCGGCCGCGTCGCGCAGTGACATCATCAGTCTGAGCGGCGGCATGCCCGACATCAGGAGCCTGCCCCTCGATACCGTCAGCCGGGTTGCCGCCGATGCGGTGCGTACCGAGGGCGTCGCCGGGCTCCAATACGGCAACACCACAGGGCGCGAGCAGACCAAGGAGCTTGTCTGCAGGCTCATGGAGGATTTTGACATCCTTATCACCACGGAAGACGTGACCATCACCACGGGCGGCCAGCAGGTACTCGACCTCCTCGGCAAGACCTTTATCAACAAGGGCGACATCGTGATCACCGAAGGCCCCACCTATATGGGTGCGCTGCAGGCCTTCTCGGCGTATGAGCCCAACATCCTCACCATTGCCTTTGATGAGGAGGGCATGCAGACCACGGTGCTGGAAGAAGAACTCAAGCGCCTGATTGCACAGAGCCCCAGCGGCAGGCACGGGGTCAAGTTCGTCTACACCATTCCCAATTTTCAAAACCCCGGTGGCGTGACGATGAGCCTCGCCCGGCGCAGGCATTTGCTGGAGCTTTCGCGCCGCTATGAGTTTCTGATAGTGGAGGACGACCCGTATGGGCGCCTGCGCTACAGCGGTGAGCCCGTGCCTGCGCTGCGCTCAATGGACGAGAACGTCATCTATCTCAGCACGGTCTCCAAGGTGTTTGCCCCAGGGCTCCGCACCGGCTGGGTCATTGCGCCTCGCCCGGTACTGGCCAAGCTCAACATGGTCAAGCAGGGTACCGATCTCTGCGGCAGTGCCCTCAATCAGGTTATCGTGGAGCATTACTTCAACGACACGGACTGGCGCGGCGAGCTCTCCCGGATGTGCGAACTCTACAAGGAGCGACGGAGCGCCATGCTCGAGGCCCTGAAGGAATACTTTCCTCCTGAGGCCACGTGGACACATCCCGAGGGAGGCCTCTTTGTATGGGTGACCCTGCCGGACTACGTGGATACGCCCCAGCTGCTTTCGGCGGCGCTGGACCGGGGGGTTACCTTTGTGCCGGGAGACGGCTGTTATCCGGGTGGCAGCGGCCTCGGTCGCAACGCGCTCAGGATCGCCTTTTGCTATGAGAATCCCGAGAGCATCACTGAGGCACTCAGGCGGCTCGGGGCAGTTATCGAGGATCGTCTCGCGCTGTATCGCACGTTTATCGACGCCGGAGTATTGTAGGGAGCCATACTATGCCGTACAAGATAGCAGTTCTGATGGGTGGCAGTTCGTTTGAGCGCGAGTTCTCTCTGGAGAGCGGCAGACACGTGACCACGACGCTGCGCAAGCGGGGCCATGAGGTGCTCCCCCTGGACACCGATGCCAACCTCGTAGAGACCCTTCGCACGCAGGATATCGACGTGGTCTACCTGGCCCTGCATGGCAAAGGAGGGGAGGACGGCACCATTCAGGCGCTGCTGGAGTATCTCGACATCCCCTACGTGGGCTCGAGCTCCCATGTAGCGCGCGTGTTCTGGAACAAGTCGGCCCTGCCCTACGCGGTGCTGGCTCACCGGCAATGCCGTGGAGCGAGCCCCGAGCAGGGAGCGGCGTCGTGGCCCGAGCGCGTCTCGCTCGCGGCCATCTCCTGCAATGATATGGGAGCGGCCACTGCGCTGGACCTCATTCCTCAACGCCTCGGCAGCTATCCTCTGGCCGTCAAGCCGGCGCGCGGTGGCTCCGCAATGGGAGTGAACCGGGTGGAGAGCCAAGATGAGGTGGGTGCCGCGCTGCTCGATGCCTTCTCCTTTGACTCCGCCGTCATCATGGAGCAGTGGATAGAAGGGGTCGAGCTGGCAGTAGGCGTTATGGGCAATGGCGAGGATGTCAAAGTTCTGCCACCGGTGGAGATAGCGCCCAAGCGAGGGTTCTTTGACACCGAGGCCCGTCAGGACGCCGACCTGGTTGACTATTACTGCCCCCCACGCCCGGAGAGCCTGGCCTTGGACAAGAGGGCGCAGGAAGCGGCGCTCCAAGCCATCAAGGCCGCCGCGCTCGAAGTGCACACGGCGCTGGGCTGCAGAGACCTCAGCCGCATCGACATGATCTGGGACGGGGAGAAGCCCCGCGTGCTGGAGGTCAACGTCTCGCCGGGCATGACCGAGCACTCCCTTATCCCCATGGCCGCGGCCTCCTCAGACACCAGCCTCGGCGTTCTGTTGGATGAGCTGTTGGAAGGCGCTGTCAATCGGTAGCGAGAGGCTCCAGTTCTTCGGCAGGGTAACCTCTTGCCAAAATTATCGAAAAAACTTTGAAAATATCCTTGCGTCCGTCACGCTCTAGGGCTACCATATATTCTTGTCGCTTACGGAGTAAGCACAAGATATTGTGGATAAGCAGTGGATTCCTGTGGAATCCCTGTGCAAAACACAAGAAGTCAAACAAACGCAGCTTACACGCAGCAGAGAAAGGAACACAGCATGGTTACCAGTATTGTCAAGCGCGACGGGCGCGCCGTGGAGTTTGAGCTCAGCAAGATCAGCGATGCCATTGAGAAGGCCTTTATCGCATCGGGCAACCTGTCAAATGTCCAGACCTACACCAGGCTGGCCCAGGCGGTACAGGAAAAAATCGAGAACGGTGCCATCGAAGGCGACCCCACCGTTGAGGGTATTCAGGATCTGGTGGAAGAGGTCCTCGACGAGCACGGCTACTTTCAGATTGCCCGCTTCTACATCAAGTATCGCGACGAGCGGTCGCGCGCGCGCGAGTTCAACACCCAGCTGATGCAGAAGATAGACCGGCTCACCCATGCCGATGCCAAGGACTTTGATGTGGCGCGCGAGAACGCCAACATCGACGCCGACACCGCCATGGGCACCATGCTCAAGTACGGCTCAGAAACGGCCAAGCAGTACTACAAGCTCCAGGTGCTCAATCCCCGGCACTCCAATGCCCATGCCGAGGGCGACATTCACATTCACGACCTGGATTTCTATACCCTCACCACCACCTGCTGCCAGATTGACATCGTCAAGCTCTTCAGCGGCGGCTTTTCCACCGGGCACGGCGTGCTGCGCGAGCCCAGCGGCATCACCAGCTATTCGGCGCTTGCCTGCATCGCCATCCAGAGCAACCAGAACGACCAGCACGGCGGCCAGTCCATCGCCAATTTTGACTACGGCATGGCGGACGGCGTGCGCAAGACCTATCGCAGCTTCTATAAGAAGAACCTGGCGGCGGCACTTGACCTGCTCGCCAATGTGAGCGATGCCAAAAACAGGGTCGATGCCCTGGTCTCGCGGGTCGAGGCACAGGTGGGTGTCAAGCCCGGCCTCATCATGGATCTGGGCTATCTTAACGAGGAGAAGACCGCCCTCATTGCCGAGATGGAGCTGGACGCAGAGACGGCCGAGGCCGCCCAGAACTATGCCGCCCGTCAGGCCACGGCAGACACCGACAAGGCCACGCATCAGGCCATGGAGGCCTTTATCCACAACCTCAACACGATGCATTCCCGCGCTGGCGCGCAGACGCCCTTCTCGTCCATCAACTACGGCATGGATACCTCGGCGGAGGGGCGCATGGTCATAAAGAACATCCTGCTTGCCACCGAAGAAGGCCTGGGCAACGGCGAGACGCCTATCTTTCCCATACAGATCTTCCGCGTCAAGGAGGGCGTCAACTACAACGCCGCCGACCCCAACTACGACCTCTTCAAGCAGGCCTGTGCGGTGAGCGCCAAGCGGCTGTTCCCCAACTTCTCGTTTCTGGATGCCTCCTTCAACGCGGCCTTTTACAAGGGAACGCCTGAGACCGAGGTGGCCTATATGGGCTGCCGCACCCGTGTCATCGCCAATGTGTACGACAAGGACAAGCAGGTAACGCCCGGCAGAGGCAACCTCAGCTTTACCTCCATCAACCTGCCCCGGCTGGCCATCAAGGCGCACGGCAATAAGGACCTCTTCTTTGAGCTTCTGGAGTCCAAGCTGGACCTGGTCTGCGAGCAGATGCTGGAGCGCTTTGAGATCCAGAGCCACAAGCGGGTCTACAATATGCCCTTTTTGATGGGTCAGGGCGTGTGGGTCGATTCCGACACGCTGGACTGGGACGACGAGGTGGGCGAGGTGCTCAAGCACGGCACGCTCTCACTGGGCTTTATCGGCTTGGCGGAGACGCTGGTGGCCCTCAATGG
The DNA here is from genome assembly GCA_031267175.1 of Coriobacteriales bacterium. Classification (GTDB taxonomy): domain Bacteria; phylum Actinomycetota; class Coriobacteriia; order Coriobacteriales; family UBA8131; genus WQXH01. The sequence goes on from JAIRZP010000190.1 coordinate 5,727, forward strand.
TGAGCATCATGGCCAAAGTGAGAAGGCACAGAACTTCGGGCTTGAAGTCATCGGCTTTTTGCGTCGCTATCTGGACGACCGGTCTGCCCGGGAAGGCCTCAACTACACGCTGCTGGCCACTCCGGCCGAGGGCCTGTCCGGAAGGTTTGTCACCCTGGACCGCGAGCGCTACGGCGTGATTCCCGGCGTCACCGACCGCGAATACTACACCAACAGCTTTCATGTTCCGGTGTACTACGACATCAACGGGTTCAGGAAGATCGAGCTGGAGGCGCCCTACCATGCCCTCACCAACGCAGGGCATATCTCCTATGTGGAGCTGGACGGCGACCCCACCGATAACCTGGAGGCCTTTGAGGCCATCATCCGCCATATGAAGGAGAGTGGCGTAGGCTACGGTTCCGTCAACCATCCGGTGGACCGCGACCCGGTGTGCGGCTACAACGGCATCATCGGCGACCGGTGCCCCAAGTGTGGCCGCGAGGAGGGCGATGTGCCCTTTGAGCGTATCCGTCGCATCACCGGCTACCTGGTAGGCACCCTCGATCGCTTCAACAATGCCAAGCGCAAGGAAGAGAGTGAGCGGGTCAAGCACGGCGTGAGCAGCGCGGAGATTGTTGCGGAGAATGCCTCGGCTCATCTGGAACAGTAACCTTACACAGGAGCCTCAAACGAGAGTCTCAACACTGTTGCCAGGGCACGTGCTGCTCTGGCAACAGGAGAAAAGCAAAGGATAATTTACATGGGTTTGCCTATGACCATGGTGTGCGCATGACCACGCTCCGTATCTTCGGTACGGCTGACGACTCCATTGTTGATGGCCCGGGCCTACGGTTTGCCGTGTTTACTCAGGGCTGCGTGCATGGCTGCGAGGGCTGTCATAACCCAGAGGCTCAGGACTTTGCGGGAGGCCGCGAGATAACACTCGATGAGCTTGAGCGCCAGATAGAGGCCAACCCGCTTCTGACGGGTATCACACTTACCGGTGGCGAACCCTTTGAACAGGCAGCACCCCTCCTGGAGCTTGCGCACTGGGCCCAGGAGCGCGGGCTTACGGTATGGGCCTACAGTGGCTATACGTTTGAGGAGCTCCTTGCATGCACGCCCAGTGCCGAGGCACGGGAGCTGCTCGCTGCCGCGGACGTGCTGGTGGATGGCCCCTATGTGGCCGCCCAGGCTTCGCATGCCCTCACATGGCGCGGCTCCGCCAACCAGCGCATCATCGACGTGCCCGCGAGCCTGGCCTCAGGCGCAGTGGTAGAGCTGGAGGTGTAGTCATGGCACTCCTCGCACTCGCCTTTACAGGCAAACAGAACTCGGGTAAGACGACCCTGCTCGAAAAGCTCATCGCCGAGCTTACCCGGCGCGGCTATAACGTGGGCACGCTCAAACACCATGGCCACGCGGGATTTGACTTTGACATCGAAGGCAAGGACTCCTGGCGTCACGCCCAGGCGGGCAGCCGATTCACGGTAGTAAGCGCGCCCGACAAGATAGCCCTGGTGCGCGAGCTGGACGCTCCCGAAGACGCCGACAACACCCTGGCTGCCATGGTGGCGCTGTCTGCGGCGGGCGAGGCTCAGGGCACGCGCCCGCTCGACATCATCCTGGTGGAGGGCTATCGCCACAGTGGGCTGCCTACGGTGGAGCTGTTTCGAGCGGCTAATCCGAGGGATGCCGAGCGAGAGCTTGGTGGGGAGGGCAACACCATCATCGCCGTAGTAACTGACCTTCCGCGCATCGAGGTAGAGGCAGCCGCCAGAGGGATACCAAGTTTTGGCTTTGAGGATACCGCTGCTCTCGCGAGTTTTGTTGAGAAGCTGATGGGATAATGGGGACAGAGCGGGGACGGGGCTGGTGTCCCACCGGTTTTACCCTGTAGGCACTCTTCTTTTGTGTTTGGTGAAGGTGGTACACCAGCCCCGTCCCCCTGTCCCACCCTCTATCCCCACCCTCTGACTGTTACAATACCCTCATGAGTTTAATCGTCACAAAATTCG
>JAIRZP010000203.1 GCA_031267175.1 Coriobacteriales bacterium
GTCGTGCTCAACCGCGAGGACTCGCGTCTGGCTGCGCTGCCAGAGCGGGAGAAGCTCCTGGCCACGGTGCGCTGGTTTGGCCTGGCTCCCAGGCTTAAGGGCGAGTTTCCCGAGGATGACGCGCTGTACGACGAGGAACTCGGTGGCGGGGAGGATGGCTTCTCCTCTGATGGCGGCACCGGGGATGGCGGCACCGGGGATGGCGCCACCCTTCTTACGGACTTCTCTGACGACACCGCCACCATCGAGCTGGACGGGAGCGTCTACGAGGCCAGGCTCGCCCTCAAGGGCATCTACAACGCCTTTAACGCCACGGCTGCGTTGGAGCTGGTGCAGGCCATCGTGCCCGACACGCCCCCTGCCCTGCTCGTGGATGCCCTGGCCAGGGTCCACTCGGCCTTTGGCCGCGGTGAGAGCCTTGAGGTGGACGGGCAGCCGCTGGAACTCGTGCTGGTCAAGAATCCCGGGGGCTTTCGTCTGGCACTCAGAAGCTACGACCCTGCGAACTGCGCCACCATGATTGCCATTAACGACGACTACGCCGACGGGCGGGATATGAGCTGGCTGTTTGACGTGGGGTTCTCCTCGCTCGACACAGAGGGGGTGGCCGTGGTGAGCGGCACGCGCGCCTGGGACATGGCGCTCCGCCTCTCCTATGACGAGGTGTGCGTGGGCACGGTGGAGCGCGAGCTGCCCGCGGCCCTGGAACTGCTTTGTGCCAAGGGCGCGGGCAGGCCCAAGCGCATCTACTGCACCTACACAGCCATGCTCGCCTTGAGGAAGCTCCTGGCCACAAAGACCGAGGTGGAGAGGATACGATGAGCGTGCAACACAGAAGTACACATCAAGGGAGCAGAGGCCCTCGGCGGTTCTGCCCTCCCGCTCTGTTGCAGGAGGGAGCGCGATGAGTGCGCAGCAGCAGCTTACGGTGCTCAACCTCTACCCTCGCCAGATGAATATCTATGGCGACGCGGGGAACCTCCTGGTTGTGCAGAGGCGTCTGGAATGGCGCGGCATTACTCCCCGGCTCGTGCGCTTCAACCCCGGCGACGAGGTGGCGCTACTGGCAGATGCCGACATCATCCTCGGCGGCGGCGGTCAGGACAGCGGCCAGAACCTTGTGCAGTCCGACCTTCTGCGTATTGCGCCCGCGCTCAAAGAGCGCGTAGAGGAGGGAGTGCCCACGCTGGCCGTCTGCGGAACCTACCAACTCTTTGGCAACTACTTCAAGACCTACGAGGGTGAGGTGCTCGAGGGCATCGGCATCTTCAACCTGCACACGCTGGGGGGCACGGAGCGCCTGATTGGCAACATCGTTTTGGAGAGCACGGAGTTTGGGGAGCTTATCGGCTATGAAAACCACAGCGGCAAGACCTGGCTCGGCGAGGGGCTTGAGCCGCTGGCCCAGGTCGTGAGCGGCGCGGGCAACAACGGCAGTGACGGCACAGAAGGCGCCCGCTCTCATAACGCGCTGGGCACCTATCTCCACGGGCCCTTCCTCCCCAAAAACCCGCGCGTGGCTGACTTTCTCATTGCCACCGCCTTCAAACGGCGCTACGGCGAGGACGCGGAGCTGCCGCCGCTGGCGGCTCGCAGAGTGGAAGACAGCTGTGGTGAGAGCAGCAACGGTAGTTTCAGTGACGGCACAGGCAGTGGCGGAGCGGAAGGGCAAAGCCCGGAGGGCCTCAAGGCAAAGCAGGAAAGCGGGGAACGCTATGAAGAGCAGGACGATGTGGCACGCTACGGAGAGCAGGCTCGCCTGGTTGCGCGGGGTAGGCCGCGTTGAGTTCCTCTAAGTGGGAAGGCGTTTATGGCGAGGATAATGCGGAGCCAGAAGCTAAAGCTGCTTTTTGCCTGATGTTCATCACCAGAAAGGCGGCCGCGAATAATTCTGCAAACAGTAGCAGCGGTGCGGCGCTTACGGCGTAGAATTTCATATGCATCAGTTCAGGAATACCCAGGCTAACCCAAATCCATTCTGCAAAGAACGCAATGCCAAACAAATAGACAGCCGCGTATCCCATGCAGAAAAGTGCGGCGAGCAGCAAACTGAGGCCTTTGGCACGCTTTCTTCTTATAATCAGGATTGCGACCGAAGCCACCATACAGAGCACAAGAAGCGGCGCGAGTACGAATTGGTAGCCAGAGGAGATGAACCGCTCAATGTCTATGGTGATTGTCGCCAGCCTGTTGTCGAAGGAGGATTTTTCAGATGGGTAGAGAGTAATGCTGGCAAATTCTTCCACGAGTGCTCTGTTTTCGCTATAGCTTATGACGGGCAGCGTAACGTCCTGGTCAGAATAAAACATATGCACGGATAACCAGACGGGCAGGTGTTTGGCCAGTTCGATGGCTTCGGCCAGCGACTTATCGGGTGCTGATTGCGTCAACGAAAGGCCGGAGGTCCTCTGTATCGTGCCAGCTTCAAAGGCTTCGTCCAGTTCTTGGTTCACTTGCTTCATAACCTGCTCAATCTCTCGGGTGGACTGAAAGTATTTGGGCACCAGCATTTTCAGTTCCCAACCGAGCATGTCACCGTCGATCATGCCGGTTTCAGTTTTTTGCATGGCATCGATTAAGTCACGGCCGAGCTCCGGATACTCTTCCTTCAGAGTGTCCGATGCCTCCCAGGCCTGTTCGATAACCGTGCGGGGAATCCAATTTGTCACGGTACGGTTCTTATCGTCTATATGATAGAGGTTTGAGATAAACCTGCCTTGTTCGCCTTGAGTGCGGGTCTCGATTTCTGGAACCCCGGTGATAGAGTAGGCAACAGAGCGGTAAGCAACGGTCACAAGGGAGAACACTATGAGGGGAATCAGAACGATAACGCCTCCCCTGAGCAATCGCACTTTGACTGTGCCTTTCCGGCGCAACCCGGCGTAAACACCCGCTACGAGCACGACAAGTAGCATGGGTATGAGCCATATGCCGTTCTCATTTAAGTAGTAACAGAATACAAACCACACCGAGAAACCTGTCAGGAGCAACTTGTGCGGTCGATTCTTCAGTATGCTGAGAATCAAAAGGGCAAGCAAGGCGATCAAGATACAAGTTGCAGGAGCAAAAACGATATTTCTATACAGCCTTTGCCCGACCCAGCTGTCAAAAGCAACAGGCAGATATAACACGATGACAAACACGAAGCTGCTGAAATACTTACTCCTGGTTATTCTTTTGAAAAAGAGTGCTGTCAGTACCGCCGCTGTAAGCCACAGCAGATACAATGCCCAACTTATCGGTATGTTCAGAAGATGGATAACCACCAGAAACACCGGATATGACAAGGTCTTGACCAAGCCCATCAAAGCCAGGGTCCTATTGGCGTAGAGAAACATCAATATCCCATCAACGCCTTCGGTTTCCACCCAATAGGGTTGATGGAGTGCAAGTAAGAGTCTGAAGCCTGCGAGAATACAGAGAGCCAGAACCAGCAGACGATTATGGCGAGCGAATGCTACCAGGCGAGCACAGGTATCAGACAGTGAGCCCCTCACCCTCCCACTGATTCTGGGGCCTGCTGCTTCAACTCAAACATCCTGTACCTCACTTTCACCTTTGTTTGCTTTGTTCCCTGCTTCTGGCTACCCACCTGTAAGACAGCGCAGGCACACACAGGCTTCCATTGCTGGGGGAATAGTTTAGCACAACCTCACCGGGGCGGCGGTGGCAATTACAGCCCTCACCTCTCCATAAGCGGAATAACAAGCGGGGTAGCACTTACTGGGTCGGTGATGATGGTGTTGGCGAGGCCGAAGGCCTGCTCTATGAGTTCGCTTGTGACTACCTGGGTGGGGCTTCCCTCGGCGAGTATGCGGCCCTCGCTCATGACCACGAGGTGAGTGGCGTAGCGAAAGGCGAGGCCGAGGTCGTGCAGGACGGCCACCACGGTGCGGCCCTGTGTGTAGAGCTGCCAGGCGAGGTCGAGCACCTCTATCTGGTGGGCGATGTCGAGGTAGGTGGTGGGCTCATCAAGCAGGAGG
>JAIRZP010000241.1 GCA_031267175.1 Coriobacteriales bacterium
GTGGTCGATGCCACCGGCCATGGCCACGCCGCCAATGAGGATAACGACCAGCGAGACCACCATCACGATGCCCTGCACAAAATCGCTCACACTCTCCGCCAAAAAGCCGCCGAGCAGCGTGTACGCAAAAACGAAGACACCGCCGATGATCATCATCGTAAAATACGGCCAGCCAAACAGCGCGCTGAAGAGCTTGCCGGTCGTAACAAAACAGGAGCCCACATAGATGGAGAAGAAGACGAGGATGAGCAGCGATGACACGGTCATGAGAATCTTCTTCTTGTCATGAAACCGGTTGGAGAAGAAGTCCGGGAGCGTGATAGCTCCCACCTTCTCGCTGTATTTGCGCAGCGGCTTTGCCACGAGCCGCCAGTTGAGATAGGTGCCCAGCGCCAGGCCCACAGCAGTCCATACGGCATCGGAGGCCCCCATGAAATAGGCCACACCGGGTAGGCCCATGAGGAGCCAGCCACTCATGTCGGAGGCCTCAGCGCTCATGGCGGCGACCCACGGCCCCAGTTTGCGCCCTCCGAGGAAGAAGACCTCCGTCGATTCGTTAGAGCGACGGGCAAAGTATATGCCAATGCCCAAGATGACTGCTACATACAGCAGCATCGCTATCAGTACAAAAATATCATCGCTTGTCATGTGCTCTCCTTGCTGGCTGGCTTGTGTGCCCGCTCGTGTCGTGTTCTCCTGCACTCTGCCGCCCGTGTCTGTGCCGGAGGCTGTGCCTGTGCCTGTGTCCGCCGGTACCTGACGATTTGAACCGAAAACCGAACTATGCGATTATAAGCTAAAGTAGAAGCCAGGGAGGTGATGATTCATCATCGCTTTCCCAGTGCTCTGTTAAGTCTAAAACTGCCGTTAGCTGCCCCGCTCATGTTTAACAGTGCAAGGCGGACGAAGGAGCCCTACTGGCGGTAATGCGCCTTAAGGCCAACGCAGCAATGGGGAAAAGGAGCAAGCAGATAATGGTAGTTTTAGACTTAGGTCAATAGCAGAAAAGACACAGGACAGGAAAGGTGAGCGTTATGGAGGCAGTGAGGCCCATTAACCGCACAGAGGCGTACAGCGAGATGCCGCAAGAAGAGAGGCGTGCCGCGTTGGCACGAGAGCGGGAGCGCCACGGGGCTTTTGTGCAGCGCGGTCTGGGGCTCAACATGGCCCGGGGCAAGCCTTCTCCGGAGCAGCTTGATCTCTCCCTGCCGATGCTCGATCTTCTCTCCTCGCAGGGTTCTTCGGAGGCGCTCCGCGAGGGTGAGCCGGACGACCTTCGCAATTACGGCAACCTTGCCGGCCTGTCTGAGATGCGCACGCTCATGGGTGCCATCATGAGCGTGCCAGCTGCCAATGTGCTGGCCGGCGGTAACTCCTCGCTTGCCCTGATGTATAACCTGGTGAGCATGGCCATGACGCAGGGAGTCCTGGGTTCTGCGCCCTGGGCTACGCTGGCCGAGCAACCCGCGTTTCTCTGCCCGGTGCCGGGCTATGACCGTCATTTTGCCCTGACCGAGCATTTTGGCATCCGGATGATTCCCGTGCCTCTGGGTGAAACCGGGCCGGATATGGATGTGGTGGAGGGCTACGTCAGCTCAGACCCGTTTGTCAAGGGCATCTGGTGTGTGCCGCGCTTCTCAAACCCCACGGGCGTCGTGTATTCAGACGAGACGGTCGAGCGCTTTGCCCGCCTTGCTCCGGCGGCGGAGGACTTTCGCATCTACTGGGATAACGCCTATGCCGTGCATGACCTGATGTATGAGGACGCGGCGGGTGTGGCAGGCGTACCAGGCGCAGAGGATATGAAAAATGGAATGAACCCGGCGGATGAGGTGGACGTACCCGTTGCTAAGGGCAGAGCGAGGTCAGGCGAGGCTGCTGCTCGCCTCTCCAACCTGAGAGATGCCTGCGAGCGCGCCGCCAACCCTGATATATGGTACGAGTTTGCCTCCACCTCCAAGATTACCTTTGCGGGAAGCGGCGTTGCCGCGCTGGCCAGCTCCGAGGCAAACATACAGGCCATCACCCAGACGCTCGGCTTTCAGACGATTGGGCCGGACAAAATAAACCAGAAGCGCCATGCCCTCTTTCTTCCGGATCTGGCGGCGGTACAGGCGCATATGGCAAGGCACGCCGCGCTGCTCAGGCCCAAGTTTGAGCTGGTGGACCGCGTGCTGAGCGAGGGCCTTACAGGTGCGGGCGTGGGGAGTTGGACCAAGCCCAAGGGAGGCTATTTCATCTCCTTTGATGGCCCGCCGCACACCGCCACAAGAACCGTGGAGCTGGCAGCCCAGGCAGGCGTCGTCCTCACCCCCGCAGGTGCCACCTATCCCTATGGCGCAGACCCCCTGGATGCCAACATCCGCATTGCGCCTACCTATCCGGGCCTCGAGGAGCTGGAGACGGCGGCGGAGGTATTCGTGGTATGCGCGCGCATAGCAGCACTGGAGCAACTTGTGGAGAGTTAGGCTGGCGGCAGCAAGCCAGCGTAGAAGCTCGCAGGTTCTACCGGCCGGAAACATGCATAGACAGCAACTATACTGTTGTCGCTCTAGTTTAACAGCAACTGTGCTATACTTATTTGCAGGCAGCCCAGCCTTTCTAGGCAGGGCTGTATACTAGCCATCCCACAAGCAGATGCTCCGCAGGTGGGTAACGTTAATTGGGTAAGAGACCAAAGGAGAAAGGAAGGTACACGATGTTTGAATTAAAGTCTAAGACCCCAAAACCGATGGGGGGGGGGGGGGGGCACACAGCCTGAAAAATAGCCCCCCTGCCAAACATGGAGAGCGTATACACCACAATACGACGCACCATCAAAAAGAGGATGCCGCAGGTCTGAGGACGGCGGTGTTTTTGCATTATAAGGGGCTTGTGTCGCGCAGCTTGACCTCTTCTTCGTTACCCAGAGAAGCGCAGCGACGCGGCAATCCAGATTCTGCTGCAATGGCTCGGCGCGGCTTCACCCTCGTGGAACTAGTCGTTGTCATCGTCATACTGGGAATACTTGCTGCCGTAGCAATACCGGCACTCACAGGCTACATCGCCAAGTCTGAGGACAAAGAATATGAGATGCATGCCCGCGATAGCAACATTGCTGCACACGCCGTCATAGACGAAGCCTATGCCAAAGGCGAGTTTAAATCGGAGGCAGCCCAGCAATATATCAAAAAGGGTGCCAGCGCGTCAGTTCAGAGCACGAATCGCTTCAATCTTGGGGGTCTGTCACTTTGCATGGCAGGAGTAAGCG
>JAIRZP010000254.1 GCA_031267175.1 Coriobacteriales bacterium
AGGGACTGCACCAGGCTACACGCTTCAGGTTCACTCAAGATTCGCAGTATGAGATGAAAGAGAGAGGTAGGTAGATGATGTTCAAGACAGAAATACAGACCCCGAAATCAGGGGGGGGGGTGGGGCTCATAGCCTAGTACAAGACCGCCCCGCCCGCTCTTTCGAGGGCACGCACCACAACACCACGCACCGCCACAAAGAGGATGCCGCAGGTCTGAGGACGGCGGCGTTTTTGTATTCTGGAGAGGATGCGTGTGGCGGAGCTTCCACTCGAAGTCACCAAGCCGCGTCGCAGCGCGGCTTCACCCTCGTCGAACTCATCGTAGTCATCGTCATTCTGGGCATCCTCGCGGCCATCGCGGTACCGGCGCTGACGGGCTATATCTCAAAGTCCGCGGATCAGAAGTATATTGCGGAGGCAAGAAATCGCATGACGGCTATTCGAGCGACGCTTGACCAGGCGTATGCAAACGGCGAGTTCAGCAGCAATCTGGATGCCGAATCATACTTTTTGGATGGGCAGCCAGCAAACTCTTCCGAAAAGAAGGTCTTTCAAGTCACGGCTTTTTCGGGGAAAGTCTTTGGTACCGGTGCTGGTAGTTGGGAGTATTACCGCCGAGCCTCAACCCTCCTCGGCGAGACGTATCCCGCAGGAGCCTTCACAACAGCAGATACCCCTTACTGGGCAGCGCACGTCGTTGGCCCCAAAACGAGCCAAACCACGCTCAACAGCGCTGACGGATTTTGTTACATGTTTTTCCCCGAAGGTCTGGCTACGGGAAAGCCCGCAATTGTGGTGACCTATAAAGTGACTCACGTGAATATAGCAAGCAATGCCTATGCATCATTTACTGCTCCATACCTCAACAGTGCTGCCTATGACCCAAACGCGGGCTATGAGATCTATCAGTTAGTGCAATGAACGTGTTGTCCCCACAAAAGGTCGCTCGGGCACATCACAGGGCGTATCCTCTCCCTCGCCCACAAAGAGCGGAGCAAACGCAAAGTTGACACAATCCACCAGTCCGCGGTTGGTCAGACGAAGTTCGGGGAGACAGGCGAGCGGAATCAGCGCCATCGTCATGAAGGGCGACGGCAGGGGAGAGCCCAGGAGCTTCCAGGCTTCTTCCAGTGCTGCGACCTGCTCTGCCATCTCGGTAGCTTTGAGGGTGCCCATCAGGCCGGCGATGGGGAGTGCCACGTGCCCCAGTATCTTGCCGTCCTGCACGGCCACCATGCCACCTTCGCTCGCTATGAGCGTGTTTGCTGCGAGCGCCATGTCGGCGTCATTCGAGCCGAGTACCAGCAGGTTGTGCGCGTCGTGGGCGACCGTTGAGGCGAGTGCCCCTCGCGTGATGCCAAAGCCTTTGACAAAGCCGTAGCCAAAGCTGCCTGTGCTGTGATGCCGTTCAAAAACGAAGGCCTTGAGTGCATCTTGGCCGGGGTCTGCCTCGACGTGTCCGTTCAAGACGGGAAGCTCCACGTGGCGCTCGAAGGTACCCACGCGCTCGGGGATGACCTCAATGGCACGAACCCGTACTGTATCAGATGGAGGAAGCGTGCTATCTTTTGACTCCGGTACCGGTATCGCAAAGGTCTCGGGCGTGATGCGTGTGCCGACGTGCATGGTATGGGTAGCCCACTCAGGATAGGCGTAGGCCTCAGGCTCAAAGCCTGGACGGCCCTCGCGTGCGACCTCCTCGCCGTCGATGAAGACCCGCGTGACCTCAAAGCTGTCAAGGCTGGAAAGCAGCACCACGTCGGCGCATTTGCCCGGAGTGACCGAGCCAAGTTCATGGTCCATCCGAAAACAGGTAGCCGTGTTGATGGTCACCATCTGCAGGGCGGTTATCGGGTCAATGCCCTCCTTAACAGCCCGCCTGAGGATATGGTCGAGGTGTCCTTTGGTAACGAGCGTATGGGGATGGGTGTCGTCGCTGACCAGGCAGGCAAAGCGTGTGTCTACCTCACCGGACGCGATAACAGGGGCCAGCTGCGCAAGGTCGCGCCAGGCAGAGCCTTCTCTCAGCATCGCGTACATGCCGAGCCGCATCTTGGCCAGCGCGTCCTCGACACGCGTGGACTCATGGCAGCAGCGGATACCGCAGGCGATGTAGGCGTTGAGCCCACGGTCGGTATCCGGCACAGAGTAGTGGCCCGTGACCACCTTGTCGGCCTTGAGCGTCTCGGCACATTCGTCCAGAGCAGCGGGTGCTCCCGCAAGGATGCCGGGAAAGTTCATCATCTCGCCGAGCCCCACGACGCTTGGCCAATTCATGGTCTCGCTAATGTCATCGGGTCCTATGGCAGAGCCGGTATCCTCAAAGCCCGGCACGGCCGGCACGCAGGACGGGGTCGTGATTATTGTCTTCAGCGGCGTGCGGCGGCTGTCGGCCTGCATCGCCTGTATGCCCGGCAGACCGAGCACGTTGGCAATCTCGTGTGGATCCATGTAGATGCTCACTGTGCCGTGCGGGACAACCGCCCGGGCATACTCGCCCACCGTCAGCATCGAGCTCTCCACATGGATATGGCCGTCAAGAAAGCCGGGAGCGAGGAACTGCCCGCCCGCCTCCACGACCCGGGTGCCCTCGCCGATGCAGTGTGCTGCGTCTCCCACATACGCAATGCGTCCACCCCAGAGCGCTACGTCGGTATCCCTCTGTAACTCTGCGGTACAGACATTCACGAGTGTGGCACAGCAGATGACGGTCTCGGCTGGCAGCGTGCCCTGGGCTACCCTGATAAGCGAGGGCGCAGCCTCCCACAGTGGCATCTTGCAGAAGGTGTTGAGCATGCTAGTTCCAATCTTTGTGCTCCCAGCAGGTGAGCCTGGCTTTCGTCGTATTCACTGGCGTTCTGCGATTTGTTGCAAGCAGAACGCTTTGAGAGGCGGTATGTCTTCGGTTGCGGTCTCCCAGAGGAAGTCGGCGTCAAACGCGCCGTAATGATGCGCTGTGAGCCCATGATTTACCAGGGCGTCACTGATCTCATCGCAGTAGGAGATGATGTGACGCAGTGTTGAGAGGTCGCGTTCACCTGGCTTCATAGACAATCAGTTCTTCGCGCTCGACGTTCGTGAGGACATCATCAAAGAGTGAACCAGATAGTACCACGTCAACAGGCACCTGGAAGCTATCCTCAAGTGCCAATTCGAATCCTGTCAGCTGAAAAAGGCCGCGCAAGCTGCCACGGTCGATGACATGAAAGTCGAGGTCGCTGGCCGGGGAAGCTTCTCCCCGTGCGTATGAGCCGAACACCGAAAGCTTCCCGATTCCGTACTCTCGGGAAATCGGTGCGACGATTCGTCTTATTACCTCGATGCTGTACATCCTGCTCCTTTATCCGGGCTGCTCGAAGGCATTCCTGGCATCCCGCGTCTGTCAAAGATGGCAGAACCCTTTTGTTACATTATAGAGGCTTGCAGAGAAGATGTCCTTGCAGACTATTTCCAGCTGACAATTCTTCGTTCTGAAGACTTTGTCACACTCAGGAACGCAGATATGTTAGAATAATGCTCACCAAAAGGAGTTGCAATAAGGTATATAAGTTCTGCCTTGTTGCAGTTTTTAGCATCAGGTCAAAGGGAAAGGTAGGTACACAATGTTCGAGTCAAAGCCAAAGACCCCAGAATCATGGGGGGGGGGGGGCGCACTGTATAATAGCTGACCGTCCCGTCCGTTACTCCGCGGGCACGCATTACAACACCACGCACCC
>JAIRZP010000043.1 GCA_031267175.1 Coriobacteriales bacterium
GTTTATAGGTGCCCATGGTCATACCTTTCTCTTCATCAGGCTACTTACTGGAAAAGGAAGGCAGATAGCATGACAATGATGGGCGATGGGGCCAGCACATGCAAGCACACCCGGCGGCGGGCCCGAAACACTCAAGACTTACCGCAACAAGTTGCGGTAAGTCTTGAGTGTTTCGGTTGGTGTTGTTGTTAGCTTGGAAATTTTCCGCGAGCTTGGCATTTGGACTTCACCATCAATTGCAAGGCAGCACTTACTTTGCTCAGGAATCATTACCCTGTATAATGGCCAGTGGCAGTGACCCGCCAGACGGGTACGCCTCCTTAGGGTCCTTTGGCCCGGGAAGGAGGTGATTACCTTTGGATGCATTCAATCTCGTAGCACAGTTGGCGTCGATATTCTCGGCGGCGGTTGAGGTTGTGAGGCTGGTGCGGAAGTTCTGGCGCAAGAAGATGCGTCAAGATAGACAGGAGCGAAAGCCCTAAGGCTTTCGCTCCAAAGAAATTTTGGCGTACCCGTCGGCTGTACAAGGCGAACGGCGGGCGCTGCCTTTGGTCATGATACCATAGCAGGTGCCGGGGAAGCAAATTGGGGATTCCGCTGTTGTGAGCCTTTATCTGAACGCTGCCCGGCCTGAGGTATCTTCTGGGAGCGAGGGGAAGCTGTTCTCGGGAGAGCGATCCTCGCCGTAGATGCCGGCCTGAGCTCCGCTGAGCAGCGCGATGAGGGAGTAGCGCCCGCTCACCGTCTGCGGGGTTGTCACGCAACTCAGGCTGTTCTCGCTCGCAAGGATGTCCATGGAATAGTTGAGATAGTCAGGCTGAATCAGGAGCGTGTAGTAATTGGGCAGTGCAACGCTGCCTCGCACAGAATGGGGAATGCTCGACCTCAGCCAGAGGGGATAGACAAGGTCGCTCTCCGTACCGGACTTCTCAAAGCTCAACGTCAGCCGAAGCCCTATTCGGGTCTGCATCATGGCGTCGTCCTGCTGCTGGGCCAGGCCGTTTATGAGGCCGTTGACTCCATAGGGCAGCTGCCAGGCCGTGGCCACATGCAGGGCCGCCCGCTGGTCGGTGGGAGGAGACGGGTCTTTGTGCTCCGCCAGGAGCGTGTAGTTCACGCCAATATCCACGACCCTGTAGGTGAGAAGCGCCCGGGTAAGCGGATACCGGTCAAAGAGTATCTTCTGAAAGGGCGTCTGAGGCCTGAGGCCGCCGTCACGTGCCGGAGGCTCGGGCCCGCTTTCGTCTGCCAAAGGCCCGCTTTGGCCGGAGCTGTCTGTTGGGGAAGCATCCTCACCCTCCGCGTTTTCCGCAGCGTCTTGGTCGGATGTATTTTCTCCCCCGGCGTTTTCAATGGCGGCCAGCTCATCGGTTATCAGCGTATACGTGTAAAACGGCAGGTCAAAGTCCTCCTGCGTGGGCTCGGAGGACGAGGTGGTATAGACGTAGCTCCACTCCTTCTCCAGCTGGTCTGCGAGCGTCTGCTGATACTCCTCGCCGGGCACTTCCGGGACTATGCTCTGGAGGGCGGTACGTAGCTCCTCATCCTCAAGGCCAAAATCCGGCTTGAGTACGGTGACGTTGACCACCGAACCCCCCGCGTGGTTGATAGCGTCGGTGAGGCTTGCCTGCAGGCTCCTGTCGCCGAGCGTGTCGCCGAGCAGCAGCACGATGGTCCTGCCATCGAGACGCTTCTCAGACCAGGAACCGGTGAGGTCCGACGCAAGATCGGTGTTGCCCTGGAGCTCCTTCGTAAGCCGTGCGTTGTCGTCAACGAGGGCCTCGTAGCGACTGAGCATACTCTCTACCATGTCATCAGAGGTCGACTGGGCCAGATCGCTCGAGGCTATGGCAGCGCCCAAAAGGAGGCCCAGCGCCAGGGCCACAAAGATCGAGCAGATCGTCACCAGATGATACCTGAAGTTATACATACCCCGATTATACACATAGACCGAGGCGCGTTTGCTGGTAGAAGAAGCCCAACGCGCGCCGATTGCCAGTAAAGGCGGGGGAGAGGTGAGGGAGCAAAGCTCACAGACTGCCCCGTCGTCCTGCCGTTTGGTGCGCGGCTCGGCAACGGTTATACTGTGGGCATTGCCTGAAACGTGGCGGAGTTCTAAAATACGACATTCAACGCAATCAGCCACAGGACACAAGGAGCGTTCTCGTTGTTTGGAATAGGCGGCCTTGAGCTTGTCATCATATTGGTATTTGCCTTCCTCATCTTTGGGCCGGACAAGTTGCCCGGTGTCATCAAGAATGTTTCGCATATCTGGAATTCGCTCAAAGGGCTGCGCGAGCAGGCAGACCAGGTCATCAAGGCCGAGGTCGTAGAGCCGCTCAAAGATATAGAGGCCACAATCAACCCGCTGACCGAAGAAGGCACCAGCGTTACCGACAAGTTGGCAAGCAAGCTCGGACTCAAACCCGATGCCACCAAAAAGGATGAGAAGAAAGCCGAGGAGGCCACGGGAGAAGACAAAGGGGAGGATGCCGGTACGTCGGAAGGCGACAAGGCTCCTGAAGCGGGCGCAGCCAGTGGAGCGGTTGCAGCCGCTGCCACAACCGCCACAGCTGCGAAAACCACCTCCAGCCCAGCCAGTGTTGTCAGCGCAGGCCCCGGCGACGAAAGCGCTGCCACCAAGGCCGACAAACCGCAAACCGCAACCAAGGCGGCCACCAAGCCTGATGCCGCTGCCAAGTCGCAAGCAGCCGACACGCCTCAAGCCGCAGCCAAACCCAAACCCAA
>JAIRZP010000068.1 GCA_031267175.1 Coriobacteriales bacterium
CAGGGGGATAGGCTCAAGTGTGGGCTGCGTATGCATGCCTACATTGTAAAGGATACCGTGGCCTCAGCAAAACCTCGTGCAGGATTGGATTCCACTGCTGGCACTCGTGTAGCCAGCTGTTCACACCCTTTCTGCGAGCGAGCCCTTCGGCTGCGCTCAGGACAGGCTCCGCGAGCGCGGCAATCCAGTCCTTGAAACAAGGATCCTGGTGAAAGTAAGGCTATTCAGAGGTGATAGACATGGATTTGATTGTTTCGCTATGCCTCTGGCTTCTGTGCCTCAAAGATAACGCTGCCCGAGACCCCGTCTATTGCGCTGGCAAGGCCTTTGAGAGGGGCAAACTGGTCTTCGCGGCCGCGCGCGAGGGCCTTCTCCTCCAAGCGTGCGTAGCTATACACGGTGGTCTGCGACGCTACGACCCGCTCAAAGCCGACCGACTCAAAGAGGGCCTGGTACTCCTCCAGCGAGCTCATGCCGTTGAGACAGCCCAGGTAGCTACACAGCGCGTCGTAGGCCTCAGTCGGTATGGGTGCCAGCGACACGATGTCTGAGATAATGATGCGCCCGCCGGGCCTGAGTACCCTGAAAGCCTCGCGCAGCACCGAGCGCTTGTTGGCGCTGAAATTGAGGACGCAGTTGGAAAGCACCGCGTCAACGCTCCTGTTTGGCAGGGGGATGTCCTCGATATGGCCCTTGAGAAACTCCACGTTGGTTACCTGGGCCTCTTCCGCGTTCCTGGCCGCGAGCGCAAGCATCTCATCGGTCATGTCGAGGCCATAGACATACACGGTGCTCCCCACCTGCTGGGCCGCGATAAGCGCGTCCGCTCCCCCGCCGCTTCCAAGGTCAAGGACAGTTTCGCCCGGCTGCAAGGCAGCCCGTCCCACAGAATCAGCGCACCCACGGCACGATGACACGGCGGCCTTGGGGAGGCTTGCCACACGCTCCGCACCGTGCACAGCGGCGGCGACCTCCTCGCCCATCTGCCTGGCCCGGCTTTGCGCGCCTTCCTTAAGATCACCGCTACAATCCTCTGCCTTGCGCGCCACGTCTGCGTAGTGGTCTCGCACACCGGTGAGAGTATCTGTTGAGGTCTTCATACACACCTTACCTTTCCGGGTTCACTCCCCTATCACTCTGAGCGAACTCAGCAAGCGCGGCAGTCCAAGAATGACAAGCAAGGATTGGATTGCCGCGTCGCTACGCTCCTCGCAATGACAAAGAGAGGGCCAATTCCCGCTTGCCATCCTCTGATTATCAGCTACACTTAGGGGTGCTACTAGAGCAACTCTACTAACATTGTAGCGTACCCGGCGGGAGCCTTTATGCAGAAACTATACTTTGACAACGCCTCGACGAGTTTTCCCAAGCCGCCCGGTGTGGCCAAGGCCGTGGTGCAGTATATCGAGGACGTCGGTTGCAACCTCGACCGGAGCGGCTACGGCACGAGCTGTGTCCTCAACCGCAAGACCCGCTACGCCCGCACCAAGCTGGCCGAGCTCTTTAACGCGCCGGACCTCAGACAGGTGGTGCTCATGCCCTCCATCACCTACGCGCTCAACATCGTTATCAAGGGCCTGTTCAAACGCGGCGACCACGTGCTCGTCTCGTCCATGGAGCACAACGCCGTCACCCGCCCGCTTTTTCAACTGCGCCAGGAGGGCGTGCATTTTGACTTCATCCCCTGCAACAGCAAGGGAGAACTGGATCCCACGGACATCAAGCCCTGCATCCGCCCCACAACCCGGGCCATCATCACGCTGCACGCCTCCAACGTGTGCGGCACCGTGTTGCCCATCCGCGAGATTGGTGCCGTCGCGCGTGAGCACGAGCTGCTCTACATCGTTGACAGCGCCCAGAGTGCCGGTGTCCTGCCCCTCGACCTCAAGCAGGACAACATCTCCATTCTCTGCTTTGCCGCGCATAAGGGGCTCCTCGGGCCTCCGGGTGTCGGCGGCTTCATCATCCCTCCCGAGCTGGCCGAGCGGATAACCCCGATCGTCGTGGGCGGGACCGGTGTCATGAGCGAGCTGGACGAGGTGCCGGCCGAGACTCCCATGCGCTTTGAGTCCGGCACGCCCAATCTCATGGGCTACTATGGCTTGGCCGCCTCCCTCGCCTGGATACACCGCGTAGGCATCAACCGCATTCATGAAAAAGAGAAGGAGAACTGGCAGCGGCTTTTGCGCGGCGTGCAGCAGATAGACGGCCTGCGCATCCACGGCACGCAGGACCCTGACCGCAGTGTCAGCGTGCTGGCTGTTGACGCGCCGGGCCTGGCTCTGGGCAGGATTGCCTGGAGGCTCGACAACCACTACCACATCATCACGCGTTGTGGCCTGCACTGCGCCCCCTGGGCCAACCGCACCCTGGGCACCTTTCCCGAAGGGACGATACGCCTCTCCCCCGGCTACTTTACGACGAAGCGCGACATTGACACGGTATTGCAGGCGCTGAAGGAATCCCTGCACTACGTCCGCAGGAGGTCAGTATGACAGCGGGCGTGCTGGATAAGGCATCGGCGCAAACCTTGAAACGGGCTGCCGAGCGTGTGCTGGATAAGGTGAGGGAGAAGACACTGGAGAGGGCGGAGCTTCTCTCTCTCATTCCCTTGTCGGAGGATACCTCCGAGGCCCGGGCGTATATCGCCGCTGCCCGCACAAAGGCTGTGGAACTGGCCGGCCCCTCCGGCCATATCTCGGCGCAGATAGGCGTGGACGCCTACCCCTGCGAGGGCAATTGCCTGTACTGTGGCTATGCCGCCGTCAATTCCGCGGTAAACGCTGCCGCCACCAAAGACCCCGCCAGCCGGGAGCTGGACGCGGATACCATCGTAAGCTATAGCCGGATACTGAGCGAGGCCGGCGTGCACCTCATATCGCTCATGACCACCGAGGACTATCCCACGGAGAAGCTGTGCGCTCTCGCAGAGGCTGTCCGTGCGCATATCCCCTCCGCAGTGCGGCTCATGGCCAATACCGGCGAGATCGACCAGCGGCAGGCTGTACAGCTTAAGGCGAGCGGCTTTGATATGTTCTACCACGCCGTGCGTCTGGGCGAAGGAGTGATAACCGACATCGACCCCGAGGCCCGCAGACGAAGCATCGCCTGGGGAAAAGAGGCGGGGCTCGTGTTGATGAGTGGCACGGAGCCGCTCTATGAGGGCCAGAGCGCGGAGCTGCTCGCGGATGGTATTATCGAGGCCGCAGCCTTTGAGCCCTATTACTCCGGCCTCTGCGCGCTCCACGCGGTAGAGGGCACGCGGATGTACCACGAACGCCCCGTGACCCGACCCCGGCTGCAGTACCTTGCGGCCCTTGCCCGCCTCGCCACCGGCAGCGCGACCATTCTTGGCTTTGTGGGGCACACCAAGTGGCTCAACCTCGGCTTTGATCCCCGGGGACGGCACAACCCCGTAACGGCCACCGACATCCTCAAGAGCTTTAACCAGACCAAACAGCAGCTTAAAGCGGACGGTTGGCTGGTGTAGCAGGGCGAGCACGGCGGGGAGTCAACGGTGAGGCTGCTAGTTCACACCCACTGTCATTACGAGGAGCGCATCGCGCGACGCGGCAATCCAGTCCTTCCATGTCATCTCTGGGTAACCTTTTTACCATCTCCCTTGTTTCAAGTACTGGATTGCCGCGCTCGCGGAGCCTGTCCTGAGCGTAGCCGAAGGGCTCGCTCGCAATGACAGAGAAGGGCTGAATTGTAACGCTGGCAGTAACCGTTCTGCGCCTTTCTTCGTCTTTCTCCCTCTGGGAGGCCTTGCTCATAGTATACTCAGTATCCGCATGTTTCCCCAAAGTTGCAGCAGCTAATCTGCTGAGAGACGCTGCTTGCGGCTTGGCTCCAGAAGAGAGAGGCGTATATGAACTTTGCCGGCATTATTGTTGGTGCGTGCACGTTTTTGATTATCGGGCTCTGTCATCCCCTGGTTATCAAGGCGGAATACTACATCGGGCTGAAGATATGGCCGTTTTTTCTCATAGTTGGCCTGGGCTGCATTGCCGGAGCGCTGTTTATTACAGACGATATCATCTCCTCGCTCCTGGCCGTGCTGGGCTTCTCTTCTCTCTGGAGCATCCATGAGCTGTTTGCTCAAAAAAAGCGGGTGGAGAAGGGCTGGTTTCCCAAACATCCTCACAAAGAGTGAGAGAACTCACCATAATCTTCAGAAATGCAGGGATCAGACCGCGAAGCGAATTTGCAGTGAGTAACGGCCGAGCAGATACTGCAGGAACCCGCGCAGGAAAAAGAGTGGTACACTCAACATGCAACACGCACCACCAAGGGAGACGATGAGTCCCAGGTGTTTCCCCAGACAACTTACAGAGAAAGGCATTCCATGGCCGATTCCATGCATATAGCGGTACTGATAGACTCCGAGAACATCTCCGCGCACTATATCTCCGCCATTCTCGACGAGGTGGCAGCCTACGGCATAGCCTCGGTGCGGCGCATCTACGGCGACTGGACCAGCCCCCACGCCGTCAAATGGAAGGACGCGCTCCTCGACAGCAGTCTTACCCCCATGCAGCAGTTTGGCAATACGAGCCATAAGAACTCAACCGACTCGGCGATGATAATCGACGCGATGGACATTCTCTATTCGGGGGATGTCAACGGCTACTGCATCGTTTCGTCAGACAGCGACTTTACCCGCCTCGCGAGCCGCCTGCGCGAATCCGGGGCGTTGGTACTCGGCATGGGAGAGGAAAAGACCCCGCTGTCCTTCCGGAAGGCCTGTACCAAGTTCGTCACGCTGGAAAACCTCATCAAAAGCGACGAGACCCGTCCGCAGGAGAGCGTCCTGGACGTCTCCAAGATAGAGCGCACCGTCAGCGACATCATTGTTTCAAATGAAGGCCTGGGCAAACGCACCCGGCTCTCGGGCGTGGGCAATGAGCTGAGCAACAAGTACTCGGACTTTGACGTGAGGAACTACGGCTACTCCTCGCTCTCGCGTTTTCTCGATGAGATGCCGCGCTTTGACCTCGTGCGCGAGGGCAACGACTACCTTGTCACGCTCAGCAGGACCGCCCCTGTCAAGGAGGCCGTGACCGACCTCATCAGGGAGACGCTCATCGAGGCACCGCATCAGGAGATGGGCCTGAGCGAACTCGGCAATATCGTCCGCAACCAGTTCTCCGACTTTGACCAGCGCGACTACGGATACACACAGTTCTCAAAGTTCGTCGCAAGCATCAAAGGCGTCCAGATCGTACACTCAGAAGGAAACCGACAAAGCGCGGCCTTAGATACGCAGGCATAGGCAGTGTGGAGCGGGTTGCCTTTGGTTCAGAAGATATCGATTATGACGTGATACACCTTCATACCCGCGTTGGGGTCGTAGTATGCGGTGTCTTCCGTAGCATCATTGTACGCAGTCAGGCTGGTCGTGTCCGGTATGCCGGAAACCCTGAAGGTGACAAGCACCAATTCCTTGCCG
The DNA here is from genome assembly GCA_031267175.1 of Coriobacteriales bacterium. GTDB lineage: Bacteria > Actinomycetota > Coriobacteriia > Coriobacteriales > UBA8131 > WQXH01. The sequence goes on from JAIRZP010000068.1 coordinate 5,453, forward strand.
TTCGAAACTCCTTCGGGACCGCAATAGTACTCAAACCCGTCTGAACTCCAGGGTGTCGCGCCGTCGGGACCTACGATGGCCACACTCTCAGTAGGGCTGTTCCCCCCGTCGAGATGGGTCTGACCCAGCAGGTCTCTTATTGCCGTATTGAAATTGGAGCTATCTGCCAACAATGGGCCAGCGGTCCAGTATCGGAAGTTTGTATGGCTATAGGTGCCATTACCGGTGGCAACATAGTCCTCGTCTATGTTGCCCGCCGCGTATTCCAAGTCGAGAACGGTGCGCACGGCGACTATATAGTCGCGAGCGCGTGCCTCCCACTGCTTGTCCTCGGCCTTTGCAATGTAG
>JAIRZP010000127.1 GCA_031267175.1 Coriobacteriales bacterium
AGGGCACCTGCTCGTTTCCTGTGTTGTTCCTGCGACTCTTTTTGAAGCATGCTAATCTTATCACAAGAACCGTCCTACATGAGAAAGCCAAGAAGCAATCGGGACAGTATCTGCAAAACGATAAGCGCAATAAGGGGAGAGAGGTCCATGCCACCCAGAGGTGGGATAAAGCGGCGGAACAGGTTGACATAGGGCGCAACGACCGTGTCGAGCACCCGGTAGATGTCTCGCACCGTCTTGTTCGAGCTTTGAAACCAGGAGAGTATCGCCCACACAAAGATGATAAGGCAGTAGAGATTGATGATTGAACTGAGTATTGTTGCCAGTTGAAAGCCCATTAACGCTGCCGTCCTTCAGGTAGGGAGAGGATGATTGGCTCGTACATATCAGGCCAGTTCCCCGGCCCGGTGGTACGCCGCCTTGACTGCCTGCTCAACAATCTGCGCAAAGCCGCCGGCGGCAAAGGACTCCAGAGCAGCCTGGGTCGTGCCGCCCGGACTGGTGACCGCCCTTCTGAGTTCCTCGGGGCTTTCCTTGCTGCGTTGCAGCTGCTGTGCCGTGCCGATGAGTGTTTGAAGGGCCAGCTGCTCTGCCTGCTCCTGGCTCAGTCCGATATGCTCTCCCGCGCGTGCCAGTTCCTCGGTGAGCAGCGCAAAGTAGGCGGGCCCGGAGCCGGAAAGCGCCGTGGCAGCGTTGAGCTTGTCCTCGGGAAGCAGCAGGGCCTCACCCATGAGGGCAAACAGCGCAACGACCAGCTCACCCTCTGCCTTTTCTGTGTGCGCGCCCACCGCCACCACACTCATACCGGCGGAGACCACCAGCGGCACATTGGGCATGACCCTCACTATCTGTGCGTGGGGGAAGAACTCTGCTATCACTTTGGTCGTGATGCCCGCGGCAATGGAGATGACGCGCTCGGGTGCAAAACTCGCGACAGCCGCCAGATGCGCTGCCACCTGCCTGAAGGCCTGCGGCTTGACCGCAAAGAGCGCGGTCTGAGCGTTGGTAATGAGTGCGGCGTCGGCAACACAGGTAACGCCATAGCTGCTGCTAAGCCAGGCACGGCGCTCCTCGCCCGGCTCGGCAACTTCAAGGGCGCTGGGATCAAGACCGGCACCCTGCACGAGGCCCGCGATGATGGCCTCGCCCATCTTGCCGCCACCGACAAGGGCCAGCTTGCCCAGCCGCGCAAAAACTTCTGACTGTGGCTGAAGTTCGCAATGCTCGGCGGTACTGTGCGGCTCAATGCTGTCTTGAGGCTCGTTGGTGTCGTAACGGATGTTGGCGCTACGGGGCTCATTGGCACCCTCGACCTCATCGGGCAGCCCGGTTTTGCTCATAGGACTCCCCTGGCTCTGAGGGATTCCATCTCGTTCTCGGTGAGCGGATGATCGCAGGTGAGGGCGTAGATGCGCTCGCCGATGCTTGCGACCTGTCCCTCTGCCACGGCGGCCGCCCCAAAGGAAAAGTCGAGGATGCGCTTGGCCAGTTCCGGCCGGGTCTGAGTGAGCACCAGCACCACCGCGTTGCCCCGGCGCAGGTTGATGGCAACCTGCTCGGCCTCGGCATAACTGTCGGGATTGATGACGATGGCCTCGCGAAACTTGAGCGTTCTCCGCGTCTGGCCTACCGGGCGCACATGGCCCACGCCGCTTCTGCTGGCATAGTAGGCCGGACTGGTGCTGGAAAAGTCCCCGGTATTTGAGAGGGAATGCCGCTTGAGCAGGGGGTCCACAGAATCCTCGGCGGCGTAAATCGAGTCGCCTCCTGGCTCAACAGCGCTCAAAGAGCCCGTGTCAAAACTTGCGGGGTCTTCTCCCGTGCTGTAGGGCGAGGAGTAGGCTCCCCTGTCGGGCTCCAGCGTGTCGGCGGGGTTCCCTATATAGGGCAGGCTGTCACGAATCTGTGGCGAGGCCTGCCTCGTGCGACCGGTTGCGGCTCTGTTGCCCTTCATGGCCGCGCCTGATGGCGCAGACGTGATACGCGGCAACTCCTGCGAACGCACATCGCTCATCGAAACCAGTGGCGTATAGCTATTAAAGACGCTGGACTTTCTGTTACTTGCCGCAACCGCGTCATCGGCGGCATCGTCATAGTACTCGCCGTCTTCATAGTACTCATCTGCCTCAAAACCCTCTTCGTACTCCGCATCGTAGTATTCCGCATTGTCGTCGTACGCGTTGTCCTGGGCGTATGTGTTCTGGTCTGCCCCGCTCAGGCGGCTTTTGATCGTGTCAAAGATTCCCATAGTCAACTCCAAAGTCTGCGACCGATACGAACAAGGGTGGCGCCTTCTTTAACCGCATCCTCAAAATCGTCCGACATGCCCATTGATAGTTCATTTAAGCTGATATTGTCCGCATTGGCATAATCTGGTGCCAGATTGTCGCGTAGCCGCCTGAGTGAGGCAAAGCATTGCCGGGCCGCATCGTCTCGCTCGGAGAGCAGGACGGGAGCCATGGTCATCAGGCCTCTGACCTCAACGCCGGGCAACTGCCCTGCTGCCTGCAGGAGCGAGGGCACATCCTGGGCAGAGACACCGTCCTTGCTCTCCTCACCCGAGACATTGACCTCCAGGAGAACGGGCTGGCGCATCTGCCTCTCCACGGCAAGCCTGCTGATAACCTCCAGTGCGTGCCGGGTTGCGACAGAATGGATGAGGCTCGCCCTGCCTACGAGGTCTTTGAGCTTGTTGGTTTGGATATGGCCGATAAAATGCCAGCGTTCCTCAGGCAGTGCAACCTGCTTTTGCACGAAGAGCGGGGAGCGGTTCTCGCCAAAATCGTGGATGCCGGCCTGGGCGGCACGCTGCACCTCGGCGATACCCACAGTCTTGCTCACCGCCACCAAAACGACCTCGCCGGGATTCCTGCCTACTGAGGTGGCGGCAGCGTTGATTGCCCGGAGTATGTCCCCGTAATTCTTTTCAATCTGCGCGGCGATCTCGGTATCCTCACGTGGTATGGCGATTCTCAGTAGCCCCGTTTGAGAAAGTCCGGTATGAACTCGTTGTCAAAGGTCGAGGGCTGCGACTTGCCGTAGGTGCCGCGGGCCGGCTGGTATTCCTGACCGCGATCAAGGCTACTTGCCACGGCAAGACCCGCGTTATAGTCATCAAAGTCCATGGCACTCTGTGTGGCGACGCTGTCAAAGCCCGTGGCAATGACCGTGACCTTGACCTGATCGCCCAGCGTGTCGTCAATGACCGTACCAAAGATGATGTTAGCATCAACGTCGGCCGACTCGGTGACGGTAGTGGCGGCTTCCTGTACCTCGGCGAGGCCCATGTCGGAGGATCCTGCGACCGAAACGAGGATGCGCTTGGCACCGATGATGGAGGACTCCAACAGCTTGCTCGAGATAGCCTGGATTGCGGCCTCAACGGCACGGTTCTCGCCCGCGGCCGAACCGATGCCCATCATGGCCGTGCCGGCATCCTTCATGACCGTGCGCACATCGGCAAAGTCAACGTTGATGGTACCGGGCGTGGTGATGAGGTCGGTGATGCCCTGGGTGCCCTGACGCAGGATGTCATCGGCAATGCGGAAGGCATCGAGCATCGAGATCTTCTTATCGACTATCTGGAGAAGCCTGTCATTGGGAATGACGATGAGCGCATCGACGTTCTGGGCAAGGAGCATGATGCCGTCCTCGGCCTGGCCCATACGCTTGCGGCCTTCAAAACTGAAGGGCTTGGTGACCACACCCACCGTGAGCGCGCCAATTATCTCATGGGCGATCTCCGCCACTATGGGGGAGGCACCCGTGCCAGTGCCGCCGCCTTCGCCGGCCGTGACAAACACCATATCCGCTCCGTCAAGCGCCTCGGTAATCTCTGTCCTCGACTCCTCGGCGGCCTGTGCCCCTTTGCCTGGATCGGCACCGGCACCGAGCCCCTTGGTGAGGCTCTCGCCAATGTGTACGATGCGGTCGGCATTGGACATCAGGAGATCCTGGGCATCGGTATTGATGACCACAAACTCCACGCCCTTGACGCCGGCCTCTATCATTCTGTTAACGGCATTGGTGCCGCCTCCGCCAACTCCCACGACTTTAATAAGCGCAAGACTGCTGCTGGTATTGGCTACGCTGCCTTCTTCTTGCCACATTGCGCACCCTCCGTACTGTATCGACTACGATTATGGGCAGGGGTAAACAAAAACCCTTAAGGAAGCGATGATTAATGCTTGTATATCAGATTTCGAGTCAGTTTGTGCCAGGTCTGTTCGGGCGTATGACGTCACTACTTGCGGTAATGGCGTCATGCGCACGGGCAGAGCTGGTGCAAACTGGCCGAAAGATGGTGTGCAATGA
>JAIRZP010000207.1 GCA_031267175.1 Coriobacteriales bacterium
GAGATAGGCACGGACGATGAGGACGTGGTCTACGCAGACGAGAGCGCCAAAGCCGCTGCTGCGTCTCAAAAACGAGCCCTGTCCCAGGCGCGGGAGACCAGCAAGGATGTTATGTTTGCCGAGCGGATGAGCGGAGACTTTGACTACGAGCCCTCGGCCTCGGCCGTGCTCGAGGCCCTCATGCCCGCCTATGTCGAGACCCGCGTCTTCCACGCGCTGTTGGACAGTGCGGCAGGGGAGCAGGGTGCACGGCGCAAGGCCATGAAGAGCGCTACCGATAACGCAACCGAGATTCTCACCACCCTCACCCGGGTGTATAACCGTGCACGACAAGGTGCCATCACCACCGAGATCACCGAGATCGTCGGCGGTGCGGCAGCCTTGGAGGAATGAATGTCCACTGGACATTCATTGGAGCAGCGAGCCTGCGAGCGGCTACCAGCGTGGAGGTCAGAAGATGAGTGCACATTGGAAAGAAAGAATGAAAGCCAAATAAGGAGTAAGCAATGGCAACAGACACTAACACAGGCACGATAGTCAGGGTGGTTGGCCCGGTGGTTGACGTGGAGTTTTCCGCCGATGCCATCCCCGCTATCTATCATGCGCTCACCGTAGAGGCCGATACGCCTATCGGTCATGTACAGGTGGTGCTTGAGGTGGAGATGCATCTGCCGGGCAATCAGGTGCGTACCGTGGCCATGTCCTCAACCGACGGCCTGCAGCGTGGCATCAAGGTAAAGGATACGGGGAGCCCCATTATGGTGCCGGTGGGCCCGGGCACGCTGGGGCATATCTGGAACGTGACGGGTGAACTAATCGACGGCGCTGCCATGCCCGAGATAGCCGAATACTATCCCATCCACCGTCCGGCACCGGTGTTTGAGGAGCTCACCACCTCCATGGAAATCTTTGAGACGGGCATTAAGGTCATCGACCTGCTGGCACCGTATATCAAGGGTGGCAAAACGGGGCTCTTCGGTGGTGCGGGAGTGGGCAAGACCGTCATCATCATGGAGCTTATCAACAACCTGGCCCAGGCGCACGGCGGCACCTCGGTGTTTGTGGGCGTAGGCGAGCGTACCCGTGAGGGCACCGACCTCTACAACGAGATGACGGAGTCGGGCGTTATCCAGAAGACCTGTCTCGTCTATGGGCAGATGAACGAGCCTCCGGGAGCCCGCTTGCGCGTGGGCCTTGCGGGCCTGACCGCTGCCGAGTACTTCCGCGATCAGGGCCAGGACGTGCTGCTCTTCATCGACAACATCTTCCGCTTTACCCAGGCCGGCTCTGAGGTATCGGCTCTGCTCGGCCGTATGCCCTCTGCCGTGGGCTACCAACCCACGCTGGCCACCGAGATGGGCGACCTGCAGGAGCGCATCACCTCCACCTCCACGGGATCCATCACCTCCATCCAGGCCATCTACGTGCCGGCGGACGACTACACCGACCCAGCCCCTGCCACGGCTTTCATCCACCTCGACGCCACCACCGCACTCAGCCGCTCCATTGCCGAGTTGGGTATCTATCCGGCGGTGGATCCGCTGGCTTCTACCTCCCGTGCGCTCTCTGCCGAGGTTCTGGGTGAGGAGCACTATCGTGTGGCAGTGGCCGTGCAGGAGACACTCCAGACCTATTCCGACCTCCAGGACATCATCGCCATCCTCGGCATGGACGAGCTCTCCGAAGAACAGAAGCTCACCGTGAGCCGCGCCCGCAAGATACAACAGTTCCTCGGCCAGCCCTTTCACGTGGCGGAGGTCTTTACCGGCAACCCCGGCAAGTATGTCAAGCTGGAGGACACCGTGCGTTCGTTTGCCGCCATCATCAACGGAGACTGCGACGACATACCCGAACAGGCCTTCCGGTACAAGGGTGCCATCGAGGAGGTCTATGAGGCCGCCGAGGCATTGAAGGAATAAATGAAAACTGACATCGTAAGGAACACCTCATGGCTGACACCCTGGTCTGTGACATCGTAACTCCTGATACCCTGCTCTTCAGTGGCGAGGCAGTGCTGGTGAGCGCGCCGGCCGCCGAGGGGGATATCGGTCTGATGTACCAGTGCTCGCCCTTGATGAGTACGCTGCGCCGCGGTGCCATACGCATTAAGGGTGAGGATGACCAGGTAACGACCTTTGCCGTTGACGGCGGATACCTTGAGGTTGATGGGCTCAAGGTCGTGGTGCTGGCCTCACGCGCCATCAATCTTGACAGGATAGACAGAGACTTTGCCAAGTCGAGGATAGAGCAGAACAAAAAGCGCATTGCCGAGATGGAGAAGGGCGATCCTGCACGGGCCTTTGCGGAGTCGCAGATCAGCTGGCAGGAATATCTCATCGGTCTGAATTGACAAAGTGGGACACAGGGGGACGGGGCAACTGTCCCACTTATCTCCCCACTGCACTTGCGTTACAATACCAGCATGTCTGAAGACCGTATCATAGTTGAAGGTGGCAAGGCCCTCGCGGGTACCGTACGGGTCTCTGGTGCCAAGAACTCCGTGCTCAAGCTGATGGCGGCCTCTCTCTTGGCTTCGGGCACTACCACGCTCAGCAACACGCCCCGGATAAGCGATGTTCTTCTTATGGCAGACGTGCTCAGGCACCTCGGGGCAAACGTCAGTTTTGACGCAGACACCATCACCATCGACACGCGTACGCTTGATAATTACGAGGCACCCTATGAGCTGGTGCGGAAGATGCGCGCCTCCACGGCGGTGCTCGGCCCGCTCATCGTGCGCTTTGGCGAGGCCCGCGTGGCCATGCCCGGCGGCTGTCAGATCGGTTCGCGCCAGATGGACCTGCACTTTTCTGGCCTGGAGGCCTTTGGCGTGGAGTTTGAGAACAGCCACGGATTCATCAACGCCCGTGTCTCTGATGTCGGTCTGCGGGGCCGGGAGGTCGCGCTCGGGTTTCCCTCGGTAGGAGCCACGGAGAACCTCATGGTGGTGGCTGCGGCTGCCCGGGGCACCACGGTAATCGAGAACGCGGCGCGTGAGCCGGAGATCTGCGACCTGGCCCGCTTCCTCACGGCCATGGGTGCCCATATCCAGGGGCAGGGGAGTCCCGTGCTGACGATAGAAGGCACCAGCAGCTTCTCTGCGGTAACAGGCTATGAGACGATAGGCGACCGTATCGAGGCCGGCACCTTTCTCGTGGCAGGCGCCCTCGGGGGCGGACCGGTAACTGTAGAGGGCTTCAACCCCGAGCATCTGCGGGTTCCCCTGGCCAAGCTTGAGGCCCTCGGTAGCCAGCTCGCTACCACAGAGGACAGCGTGACGATTACCCATGAGGGCAGCTTTACCCCCACCGACATACAGACCCTGCCCTATCCCGGCTTTCCCACCGACCTGCAGCCGCAGTTCATGGTGTTGGACGCTCTGGCAGACGGCATGTGCATCATCACCGAGAATATCTTTGAGAACCGCTTTGTGTTTGCCGACGAGCTCTTTCGTATGGGAGCCACCATCCATATTGAGGGCCACCATGCCATCATCGAGGGCATCCGGCGTTTTTCCGGCGCTCCGGTTGAGGCCTCCGACCTGCGTGCCGGCGCGGCACTGGTTCTGGCTGCCCTTAACGCCGAGGGAAGCTCAACCATCTCCGAGGTCAGGCATATCTATCGCGGTTACGAGGATCTCACCGGAAAGCTCCAAGGTCTTGGTGCCTCGATTCATTAGGGGGACGTGGGCAAGTGGGACAGGGGGACGGGGCAAACTGTCCCACAAGGAACAACCCCTTTTTGTCATTGCGAGCGAGCGTAGCGAGTGCGGCAATCCAGTTCTTGAAATAAGGGAAATGGTGAAAATGAGGCTACCCAGAGGCGTCCTGCAAGGACTGGATTGCCACGTCGCTATGCTCCTCGCAATGACAAAGTGGGGACAGGCAGGGGGACCAGCACCAACCTATAT
>JAIRZP010000058.1 GCA_031267175.1 Coriobacteriales bacterium
CCCTGTGCAGAGCCAAAGTATCCTCTATCCAATAGGTCCAAGAGCGCTCGTACGTGGTCGGCTATCCATGCCTCGCCAAGAGTGGGCACCTCGCCCCTGTAGAGGCCCCACTGCCCAAAGATCGACTCCTCACTCTCTTCAAGCTCAATGTGTGGCCAATCTATTGTGGAATAATGCCAGTCCCCATCAGTCTCAAGAGGACTGATGAGATTAAGTGCTGGTGTGTAGGTCAGGTACTTCATGCAGTTCCTCCTCGCTTTCTCCTTCCAACTATTATATTCCAATTCATTTCTTCTGCGATCTACCTGTAAGTGTATGGATACGAATTTCCAGATTCCAAAGGTGGCTTCCTAAGCTACTCTCTGCCCATACCATGAGTGCTTATGCTTAAGCCCTATCAGGCCGAGGCCTCCCAGAACCCGTTGCTGCAGCGGATAAAGCCCTCACTGGCGAGGTCGTTGAGGATGCTTTCTGTCAGCTCATGGTCATAGCCATGGAGCTCTGCGAGAGCTTCTGAACGCTCGCCGGTGCTGGCGAGGATGGCTTCGAGCAGCCGGGCGCGTTTCTGGCGGCGCGAGCCTTCGTAGGGAGACTGGCGGCTGTGATGCTTGCTGCGCCTTGAGGGATTGGGGTAGGCCTTTTTGAGGTAGGCACCGTAGTCGAGGAGCGCGTAGTTCCAGCTTCTGGCCTCAATACCCCGGGCTTCGACCCGCTCACAGACTTGGGTGAGCAGCTCTCGTAGCTCACGGTCGTTCACCTCGTCCTCATCGGGGAAGCACTCGTGGAGCAGTACGGTACGCACGTTGGTCTCCAGATAGACTGCCGGGCGGTTGTATGCAAAGGCAAGCACGCCGGCGGCGGTTGCGGCCCCTATGCCCGGCAGGGTCTGTAGCTCAGCAATGCTCTCGGGCAGGATGCCGTCGTATTCCTCTGTTACGAGGCTGGCCGTACGTTTGAGCGCCAGGGCGCGCCGGTTATAGCCGAGCCCCTGCCACACGGCCAATACGTCGGCGGTGGAGGCAGCGGCAAGCGCGTCAATCGTAGGAAAGTGGTGCATCCAGGCATCATAGTAGCGCTCTACGCGCACCGTCTGGGTCTGCTGCAGCATGACCTCCGACACCAGCACGGCATAGGGGTCGCTCGTACGCCGCCACGCAAAGTCGCGGTACAGCGTGCGACCCTGCGCAACAACGGTGTCGATGAAAGCGTCTATACAGGAGTCAGTCTGAGTCATGATGCTCACTTATGGTACCGGATGTATGCTGCAAGCGCCAGGGAGGGTATGCTTTATGGCAAACCAAGGTGTGGAGTTCCCTCGCTTCCCTAGCCAAATAGCCGGGGATATGCACAGTGGCAGAGCGTTCCTGAAGCAGGTACTCAGCAGCCTTTCTCTCCGCTGTGTTAGAATCCTGTAGAGCGCAATTTTAGAGAGCTGAAGCAGACGGCCAACGCCCAGGGCCAACGCAGAAACAAGGCAGGTGCATCATGGAAGACAGGGTCATAGCAATCATCGACGGCAATTCTCTGCTGCACAGGGCATTCCATGCCGTGCAAACCCCTATGAACGCACCGGACGGACGGCCCACCAATGCCTGCTTTGGCTTTATCTCCATGTTGCTCAAGCTGGTGGGCGACTTCAAGCCCTCCGGCATTATCGCTGCCTTTGACGCGGGCATCCCTCCCGAGCGCTTTGAGGCCATCGAGCAATACAAGGCCCAACGTCCACCCACCGATCCCAACCTCAAGCTGCAGTTTCCTATGATTGAAGCGCTGCTGAGATCGCTCAGCATTCCCGTGGTGCGGGTACAGGACTACGAGGGCGACGATATCATCGGGACGCTCTCCACCCTGGCCGAAGAAAAGGGCGGCATCAAGACCCTGCTGATTACGGGAGACAAGGACGCCCTGCAGCTGGCTTCGGACAAGACCGTTATCGTTACCAATAAGACGGGCATGAGCGATGTCAGGATCTACGATCCTGCAGGGGTCTATGAGCGCTTTGGCGTGGACCCGGCGCACGTGCCGGACTACTTGGGACTCATGGGCGACAGCTCAGATAACATCCCCGGTATCCCCGGTGTAGGCGCCAAGACAGCCACCAAACTTCTCCAGAGTTATGGCACCATCGAAGGCGTCATTGCCCATGCCGGCGAGCTCAGGGGCAAGCTGGCCGCGAGGGTTGCTACGGGTGGCGAGCTTGCCCTTGCCTCCCGGCAGGTGGCGACCATCATCCGCGACGTGCCGCTTACCATGGATTTTGACGAGGTGACCTTTCCCAGTTTTGACAGTTCTGCGGTCAGGCAGGCCTTTGGTGAACTGGGCATGATGAGCCAATTACGCAAGCTACTCAAACTGACGGGAGGGGACGCTGGCGAAGACCATCCCAGCGCGGCGGCGGAGTATGCTGGCGCAGAGGCGGATCATGCTGGCATAGCTGCGGGGCCTGCGACCTCAGCCTCAGCCTCCAGCGCAGCAGCCACGCAGTACTCCTCTGGTGACGCAATTCCTGCCTTTGATCCAGACAGAGAGGCAGCCTTTCAGCGGAGCATGCAGCGCATCATTGAGGGCTCCGCCGCACAGGACGCGGTGCAGAAGCTCCTGGATAGCCCGGAACCGGTTGGCCTGTATGTGGAGTATCCCGGTACGGCGGCCCCGGCCCAATCCAAAAAGGCGCAGCAGAGCCTCATGCTGGATGATGTCCCCGAAGAGGCGACCCTCCTGTATGTCGCAACGGAGGACAGCGTCCTTGTCCTGGGCAGCAAAAACGCGTCCCAGACGCTCGAGCTGCTCAAGGCTCTGCTTCTCGGCACGGGAGAAGTCGCCACCATAAACCTCAAGGAGACGCTCCGGGCGCTGGTTTCTCCCGATACGTGCAAGGCGGCACTGCTCACCGACAGGGAGCTGCTCATGCTCCGGGCCTTTGACCTCAGTGTCGCGAGCTACCTGCTGGATTCGGACAAGGCACTGGACGACCCACTGAGTTTTATGGAGCGCTTCTTGCCGGACATAGACACCGAGGAGTATCAGGCAGAGGACGAGGGCGACACGACAGGGCCCTCGCAGTTCTCGGCAGCCATTGCCGCGGCGGCACGGGCCATCGCTCCCTCGCTGCAGAGCGAGTTGGCCGCAACGGGAGCCAGCGGCTGTTTTGCGCAGATAGAACAGCCGCTTACCCCGGTGCTCGCCCAGATAGAGCGCAACGGCGTGCGCGTTGACACTACGGTTCTGGCAGAGCAGGGGAGCGCCCTCACAGGACGCATAGAGCAGCTCAGGCAGCAGGCGCAGGAGATTGCCGGTATGGAGTTCAACCTTGATTCGCCCAAGCAGGTAGGGGAGGTCCTGTTTGACAAGCTCATGTTGCCCACGGGCAAGAAAACCAAGCAGGGCTACTCCACCAACGCAAGCGTTCTCACCGAGCTGAGCCCCCTGAGCCCCCTGCCAGGCATCATCCTTGAATACCGCGAGCTGGCCAAGCTGCGCTCTACCTATATCGACGCGCTCCCCAGGCTCGTGGCCGCCGACGGGCTGATTCACACGACCTTCAATCAAACGGTTGCCGCTACGGGCAGGCTCAGTTCCTCAGACCCTAACCTGCAGAACATCCCCGTGCGTTCGGACATCGGCAGGCGCATCAGAACGGCTTTTGTTGCCGACGCGGAGGCGCTCGGTGTGCGTGAGGCGGTCTTTGTCTCCGCCGACTATTCGCAGATAGAGCTGCGTCTGCTGGCACATCTCTCCGAGGACGAGCAGCTGATTGCCGCCTTCAAGTCCGGGGAGGACTTCCATAACGAGACAGCCGCCCGTGTCTTTGGTGTGGCGACGCGGGAGGTTACCGCGGAGATGCGCAGCAGGGCCAAGGCGGTCAACTTTGGCATCGTCTATGGGCAGCAGGCCTTTGGTCTGGGGCAGAGCCTCAACATCAGTTACGCCGAGGCCGGGGAGATGATCACGCGCTACTTTGCGGCCTACCCGCAGGCGCGCGATTATCTGGAGAGCCTTAAAGCCCAGGCGCACGAGCAGGGCTGGGTGGCAACCATATTCGGACGCCGCCGCTACATACGCGAGATAGCATCCAGGAATCCCTCCCGTCGAAGCTTTGCCGAGCGCACCGCCATGAATCACCCCATGCAGGGTTCCGCCGCCGACATCATCAAGCTCGCGATGAACCGCGTGGCCGAGCGGCTGCAAGCGGATGGGTATCGCTCACGCATGGTGTTGCAGGTGCACGATGAACTGGACTTCAACTGCGACGCAACCGAAGTGGAACAGCTCAAGAAGATGGTAGTGGATGTCATGCAGGACGTCGTCGAGCTCAAGGTTCCCCTCATTGCCGACGTTTCCAGTGGCCCCAACTGGGCCGAGGCCCACTGAGAGGAGGCCGGGGCTGGGACAGCGGGGACGGGGCAACTGTCCCAC
>JAIRZP010000061.1 GCA_031267175.1 Coriobacteriales bacterium
TCTGCGCTACCAGAAGGCGGGGCTTATCACGGTTGCGAGAAACCTGGGGCTTCCCGAGGAGCCGCTGTTTGCCCTCGCCCAGGTTGAGATTAACGCGACAGAAAAACACTATAAGAGGCGCCTGGCATGGACCGACACCTTTGCCAAGATTGGGCCGATGCTCGGTTTGATGGGTACCTTGATTCCACTGGGCCCGGGCATTGTAGCCCTGGGCCAGGGCAATACGCAGCAGCTTTCAAGCTCGCTCCTGGTGGCCTTTGATGCCACCGTGTGCGGTTTGGTGGTTGCCTGTGTGGCGCTGATAATCTCAAAGATTCGCTCGGGATGGTACGAGGAGTACATCGAGACGCTTGAGTCGGCCATGAGCTGCCTGTTGGAGAAGGCGGCGGCTGCTCGCAAGGAGGGCATCACGCTCCCTACGAACTACGCGGGCGATCCGCTCAAGGAGTACGAAGCCCTCAAAAGAAACCGCACGCAAAAGAGTCTGAGCAAGGCCGCCTCTCGGGATGCCAGCAAAGGTGCTGACAAGGACCTTGACAAGGATACCGACAAGGACACCGATAAGTGCGCCGATAAAAAGGAGGTACCCGCCAGTGATGACAGGGGGGTTAGCGAGGGAAGAGTCGGCGAACCGGTTCTTCCGGACACAGCGCCCCCCGATACCGGCTCCGGCAACACTAAGAACGCAAGCACCGGCACAGCAAAGAAAAAGGGAGCGTGATCATGGCTTCGATGTTCAGGAGAAGCAGGTTCAGGGATTCGCGTTCCCGGGTGGGTGAGGAGGTCAATCCATCGGCCTATATCGTCAATCTCGCCGACTGCATGCTGGTGTTGGCCTGTGGATTCATGGTCTCGATGATTGCGTATTGGAGTATCGACATCAACGCGGTTACCGAGCTTGATGCCGAGGAGTTTGAACAGGTCGATCCGGCGGTTGTTCCCGAGGATATAACGTCCGAAGGCTCAAGCTACATAGAGGCCGGCATCGTGTATATGGATCCTTCCACCGGCGACCTGTACATGGTCAAAGGCGAGGAGGGAATCTTGCCGGGCACGGGCAGTTCCTCACGCGGCGGCTCCTCAGCAGGCAACTCTCAGGCAGCAGCATCAGGCAGCACCGGCAATGCTGGCAGCAGTAGCTCGTCCTCCTCAACCCAAACGCAGGACATTGTCAACGCCAGAGCAAGCGGGGCTGATTAATGGCCTTCAAGATTCCCTTTACAACCAAGAGCCAAAAGGAGATGGTTCCGGGTATGCCGGAGGCAAGAGAACCCGCTCCATACCGTAGTACCCCCTCTCCCGGCTCTGACGATTATCTGGCCAATGAGCTCCTCATAGAGTCCAGCAAGAAGTTTGACAAGGCAGATGAGGCTATTGTCGCCGCAAATCTTACCTTTGGCTCAAAGGTCACATTCAGGGTAAAAATCATCATCGTTACTGCGCTTGTTGCTGTTTTTTGCGCATCCTTTGCCCTGGGCAAATACTCGATGAATCCTCTCGATTTGCTCTTGACACTCTGGTACAACCTTGTTGGCGCCTACGATCTGGTCGACCCCAAAATGGAGCTGGTCATCTACAACATCCGGCTCCCGAGGATCTTTGTCGTGATGTTGGTGGGCGCTGCGCTTGCCATGGCGGGCGCGAGCTTTCAGGGCATGTTCAAGAACCCTCTCACCTCACCTGATTTACTTGGTGCGTCGGCCGGTGCCTCATTGGGTGCCTGTATTGCCCTGTTGCTCAATATGCCGGGCGAGCTTGTTCAGTTATTGGCGTTCTGCGGCGGTATGGTGGCTGTGGGAATGGCAGTCTGGCTCAACCGTTATGTTGACTACGATCCCATCCTCGGCCTGGTTTTGGCAGGCATTCTGGTATCGACGCTGTTCTCGTCGGGCATGTCGCTCGTAAAGTTCATGGCCGATGCCAATGACAAGCTCCCCACGATAACCTTTTGGCTCATGGGCTCATTTGCCACTATCAATGGTGAGGATTTTTGGCGCTGTCTCCCGGCCATGATACTGGGCTTCATCATCCTGCTCACTCAGAGTTGGAAGCTTAACGTCCTTTCGTTCGGCGACGAAGAGGCCCGCGCCATGGGCATCAATACAGGCCGAACCCGTTTGCTGGTGATCTTTGCCTCCACCCTCATAACGAGCGTGTCGGTGGCAGTGGCTGGCATCGTTGGCTGGATTGGCCTGGTTATTCCTCACCTGGCTCGCGCTATTGTCGGTCCCAATTATAAGGTTCTGCTCCCCGCGGCCATGTTTGTGGGGGCTGTGTACCTGCTGATAGTGGACAATATCGCCCGCCTCATAGCGCCTGTTGAGATTCCCATAGGTATCTTAACGGCAATTCTGGGCGTACCCTTCTTTGTCATCATCTTCAAGCGCAATATGAAGGGGTGGAAGTAATGTCCGGCAACTCGTTACTTGAGGTTGAGGGCCTCAAATGTGGATACGGCAGAAAGAATCATGTCGAGATAGTACACGGCATCTCCTTTTCTGTGCAGATTGACGAGTTCGTCTGTATCATCGGGGCCAATGGCTGCGGTAAGACGACGACGTTGAAAGCCCTCATGGGGCTTCTTCCCGCCTCGGCTGGCGAGATTACCGTGTTTGGCAGGAACATCGCACACATGACCGAGAAGGAACGCGCCAAACACTACGCGTACATCCCGCAGGCACACACACCACCGTTTCCGTTTGTGGTCTCGGATGTGGTCATCATGGGGCGTACGCCGTATATCAATCGTCTCGCCAGAACAACCGAGCATGACAGGCTCGTGGCCTACCGTGCCCTGGAGCTCTTAGGGATATGCGATATTGCCGACAAACCCTACACCAAGCTGTCGGGCGGGCAGCAGCAGCTGGTGTTGATAGCCCGAGCCCTCACCCAGCAGTCAGACATCCTGATTATGGATGAGCCCACTGCTTCTCTTGACTTTGGCAATCAACAGCTGGTGCTTTCTCGCATGCGCATGCTTTCCAAGATGGGCAAGGCCGTGGTCATGGTGACCCACGACCCCGACCACGCCCTGTTCTGTGCGGACAGAGTCATCGTCATGGACGAGGGAAGGGTTATCAAGGATGGAACTTCTGACGATTGCATAACAACGGAGATGCTCCACCACATCTATCACACCAATGCGCGTGTTGTGGATGTGGAGGTTGAGCCAGGTCGCGTGGAACGAGTCTGCGTTCCCTTGCTTTAAGGGCAAGAGCGCTGCACCGCTGAGGTTTGTGGGTTAGCAGTTCCTCCTCCCTTGCCAACCCCTTCACTCCCTTTCTAACCCCTTCCCGAACCCCTTTCCTAACCCTATTTACCACTCTCCGCTGATTGAAAGAGGAACTTGATTATGAGCGACAAACCACTAAAGACCATCGTTCTTATGGCTCACATATTTCCGTTTAACTCAGGTGTGGTATCCGCAGAAAGCTACCTTGAGACAGAGATAGGGGAGCTCGCCCGCTACGCCGAAAGAGTGATCGTGTTTACCCACGAAAACATTCCCGGCCAATGGCCGCTTCTTGAGGGTCTGCCGGAGAATGTGAGCGCGTTTGCGATTCCCAATTGGTTTTATGTTGCCGATGTGTCTTTGCCCAATCAGCGTCTGCAACGGCTGTCCTACCTCATCCCACCTCGCCAGGAGATACGGTCGGACAGGCACAAGATAAGCTCACGGGCACAACGCTATGTCGCGACCACCTTTTTGCAGCAGGCCGAGTATCTGTATGCTAACGTTCTCAGGATACTGCGGGAGGAAGGAATTGAGTTGAGCGGCGAGGACACGTTGCTCTACAGCTTCTGGTTCAACGAGCCTGCGTGGGTGCTCATCAAGCTTGCCAGCCAAATTGAGCGGAAAACTGGTACGCGACCCCTGCTCATCAGCAGGGCTCATGGCTACGACTGCTACGATGAGCGAAGCCAGGAAGGATATCTGCCCTTTAAGGCATGGATGGCACGCCGCCTTGATGCCGTATTCGTGTGTTCTGGGAACGGGGTAGGGTATCTCGCGGAACGGCAGCCAGAAGTGGCCGAAAGGTTTTGCCTGGGACACCTGGGTACCCCAGAGGTGCAGGTGCAGGAGAGACGAGTTCCGGATGGCAACAGAGGGGAGGGGGAGGTGCAGAGCGACAGGTATTCTATCGTTTGTTGTTCGAGGGCAGTTGCGATTAAACGGGTTGACCGGGTGCTGGATGCCCTACAGATCCTCGAGGACAGGGGCTATGAGCTGTGCTGGACCTATATAGGCGACGGCGAGACCATGCCTTTGTTGAGAGAGAAAGCCCAGGCCCTCCGCACTACCACCGTGAGCTTTCTGGGCAACCTCTCATACAAGAACGTGATGGAGTATTACGCTCACGAATATACCGATCTCTTTATCAACGTGAGCGAGAGTGAGGGGATTCCACTCTCGATTATGGAGGCTCTGAGCTACGGAATACCAGCAATAGCTACTGACGTTGGTGGCAATACGGAGATTGTGCTTGACGGCATCAACGGGAGCATCATTCAAAAGGACTTCTCCAATGAGCAGCTTGCCGATGCGATTGAAGCGCATATCAATAAGCCCCAGGACGAGGTGCTCCACATGAGAGCACAGGCCCGAAGGGTCTGGGAGGAAAAGTTTTGCGTCAAGACCAACATCAAGGCCCTGATGGCAAAGCTGCTCCCCTCATAGGCTTTGCGCTCTCGTGCCCTCTTGCAAATAAACAAAAGGTTACGCAAGGTCAACTTAATGCTCCATGATGGGGCATTTTTGCTATACTACTTGCACTAGACGGCAACAGTTCTCTCAGAAAGGAGACTATGAGAGGGGTATCATGTTAAAAAGAAAGCTGGTTTCGATTCTCTTAACCACGGTGCTGGTGTTTTCCACCGCGCCTTTGGCCTATGCACAGGAGGGCGCATCTGAAGGTGAGGCAAGCAATGCTGGCGAGGTAATCAGCACCGCTCAGGAATCATCTGAGCAGACAGGGGAGAACGGGGGAGTCTCAGAAGCCGGAGACGATCTTCTGCCGTACGAACCTATTGAGGCAGACAGCGCTGAAGCTGACAGCACCGGGGTAGACACTATCCAAGGCATCACAACAGGAAGTGATAGTGTCGCGGACGGGATCATTCCCGAAGTGCCGCAAGAACAGATAGGGCCGGTCGAGAGCTACAATCCAGACGACATCATCGTCGTATTCTCAGACAATCAGCAACTGGACGTTGAGGTAGAAGTTCTCACAGAAGAACTGGACGGCTATGCCCACCTTGCCGTGGAGCAGAGAGGCGAGGGGCAGCTTACCCCGCTCAGCGCTACGTCTGCGGAACAAATCGAGGTCGAGCGGTTGGACAGCGGTGGTTCTACAGAGGCCACTGCCTCAGTTGAGGTGCCCGCGGA
>JAIRZP010000152.1 GCA_031267175.1 Coriobacteriales bacterium
CTTACGGGGCCTCGGCATGTGCTTTATGGCCGGCCTCAGCCTCGAACAGGCCTTTGACCAGACGGCCCAGGAATGCCGTGAGCCCCTGAGGCAGGAGTTGCGCCACGCGGTTGACGACTTGCGTACCGGATCCTCGATCATGGAAAGCCTCGATCGTCTGGATGCCCGCCTCGCCATGGACGACATGCGGTTTGTTGCCGTAGCCCTTGAAATCCAGCACAGGACCGGAGGGAGCATGCGCGAGGTGCTTGATGCCGCGGCAGACTCGATGCTGGCGAGCTTTGATCTCAGCAGATCCCTTGAGGTACAGACAGCTCAGGCCCGTATGTCAGCACGCGTGGTGAGCATCCTGCCTATCGCATTGGTGCTCGTACTCTCTGTGGCGATGGAGGGCTATCTGGCCACCTTCTTCTCCAGTCCGGCGGGCTTTATGCTGCTGCTCTGTGCGGTCGGCATGCAGGTCGCCGGCATTGCGATAATCAGAAGAATCCTCGGAATAGATTTGGGGTGACGGAAATGGTGTATGTAAGCGCTTTACTCCTCGGCCTCGCGGTCTGCCTGCTCAGCTTTCTGGCCTTGCAGAGACAGCAGCGCAAGGCACAGCGTGACAGTATCAAGTCTCGGCTGCTCGCTGCTCCCGCAACGCAGGAGGACACACCGCTCTACCAGAAGCTGCCTTTCATCCGCATACTCGTGCAAAAGCAGAAGGCGCAGCAGACCGCGCGTCGCACAGAGGCGGAGCTGCCTCGCATGCTTGATATTCTGGCTATGGGCATGCACGCCGGCCTCAGTTTTGACGCGGCCTTTGGGTTGTATGTGCTCAGGTTTGACACAGAACTTGCCCAGCTCTGCCGTGAGCGATTTGAGATATGGGAACGCGGGCTTATCAGTCGCAGCGAAGGCCTTGAACAGCTGGCCGCACGCCTGGATATACCGGTCTTCGACCAGTTCTGCCGCACGGCGTCCCGTTCGCTTCGTCACGGGATACCCATGGGACCGCTTATCAGGGAGTACGCCGAGCAGGCGCGCAAGGAATACCGCAACAAACAGAAGGAACTGGTGCTTAAGGCTCCGGTCAAGATGCTCCTCCCCACGGGCACCTTGATTCTGCCAGCGATGTTGCTGCTGGTAATAGGACCGATCATATTGGATGTCACAGAAAGGATGGTTTGAACAATGAAGAAGATCGTAGCGAGATTTGAGGAGTATAGGATGCGTACCTTATTAGAACTGAGCGTTGCCGTACTCTGTGCCTGCAAGCGTTTGAAATACGAACGGCGCGGGCAAGGCACAACCGAGTATGCCATATTGGTAGGCGTCTTGGTGGTCATAGCCATCATTGCGGTCGTGGCCTTTCGCGAGAACCTGCAGGAACTCTGGGAGAATATCTCCGAGAGCATCAACTCCCTATAAAGCCATGAAACGCAATTATTCAGAACCGCCTCTCCTGCCCAGGGCAGCCAAGCGTCGACGCAGTCGGGCTCTGCTGGCCGTGCTCGCAATCCTTGCCGCCGGCCTGGTGGTGCTCATCGGCTGGACACTCCTGCTGCCAGCGGAAGAGCTTTCCACGGAAGAGGCGCAACAGCAGCTGCAAGCAGTGGCTCCGGTCGAGGAGGATACGCTGGGCACAGAAGCGGGCGCGGCAGTAAACACAGAAGTGAATGAGGGAGTGGGCGCAACAGCGGCCGCGGATGCGACGGGCACCGGCTCAGGCACCGCATCGCCTGCCCTTCCCCTGGGTCTGGAAAGCTTGAGACAATCAGGCGAATACCGGCGTGCAGAGACCCTCGAAAGCTGGCGGCTGCTCAGCGATGCCTCCTGTGCCGACTACGCACTGGCGGTGCTGGAGGACGTCCACAGGCAAGGCTATGAGCTGGTTCAGGCCGGATTCATGGATCTGAAAGGCGAGAGCTGGGGCTGTGTGCTCACTGGAAGCAACGGCGAGTCGTTGTCGGTGATGCTGATGCCCCAGCACCCCTTCTCGCCTCGCTCAGACGCCAATCTCCTGGCAGTGAATATCCTGCACTATCTTGAACCGGAGGGTCTTACATGAGAGCCAGACACCCTCAAGGCAGCCTTGGCTTACGGGCCTGGCTCTTTCGGTTCCCCCGACCGAGAAGTTCTTCCGGACAGGCGACCGTCGAATACCTTATCGTCGGCGTGGCTCTTATCGCCATTATCGTGGCGCTGGGCGTGTTTTCCGGCCGCGTGCAGGAGGGGCTGTTTGTCCAGCATGCGGCAGACAGTGCCTCCCACGCCTTTACCGTGTATACCGCCGGCTCGGCCGGCGATGTCCTGCTCTATTAGATGGCAGAGGGGATGCCGTATGAGAATACGAGAGAAAAGTGGCCAGACCACCGTTGAGGCCGCCTACCTCATACCGGTTCTGTTGCTGCTCATACTGCTGCTGCTTCAGCCGATGATCCTGCTCTATAACCGCATGGTCATGGAGAATGCGGCAGCCGAGGGCTGTCGCCTGCTGGCAACATCGTACACGCAGGGTGCCAGCCAGGAGAAGTACGAGGGATACATCAAGCGCCGCCTCGCGGCCATTCCGCCTGTTGACCTCTTCCACCTCCGCACGGGAGGCCGCGGCTGGGAGATCGATATGGAAGGCGACGAGGGCTCCGTTGAGGTGAGCGTGCACATCGTCAACCGACTCAAGCCGCTGCCGCTTCTGGGCTGGGGGGCAGAACTTTTGCGCATGACCGATGCACAGCACAATCTTGTCCAGGAAGTGAGGGTGACCATGCCCACACAGCCGGATTGGGTCGCGGGATCCGGCGGAAACGATCCGGAAGGATGGGTGAACGCGTATGACTGAGAACCGAGCAAACCTGCTCACACAGCGTGCTGGGCACCAGGGCGTTGGGCACCAGGGCGTTGCGCAACAGGAGTCTGGGCAGCAGGCCGTGCCTGCAAGGCAGAACCTCTTTCTGGCCAGAGACGGCGGTTTTACCACCGTTGGTGTCGCAGTAGCTTTGCTGCTCGTAATGGCGCTGCTTTTCTCTGCCGCCCAGGTGCGCTGGGTGCAGAGCCACAGCGCCGACATACAGTACGTCGCAGACGCGGGTGCGCTGGCTGGCGGCAACGTGGTAGGGGAGTATATGGTAGTGGCACGGGTGGCCGATGCCGTAGTGCTCTCACTGAGCCTGCTTGGGATGGTCGTCTACGGCGTGGCCATCGTTGTCAGTTGCATCCCCTATATGCAGAGCGTGGGAGCGGAGCTGATGCAGTTTGGCAGCAAGGTCTTTCAAGCCCGTGATAAGTGCGCCAAGAGCGCTGCAACCGCTCTCAACAACCTGCAGGCCGCTCTACCCTTCCTCATAGCCGTCAATGCCGCCGCTACCATCGAGGCAAACTCAGGCATCAGTGCCTCAGCTGCCTCCTATCACGGCCTGGCGATACCGTTGCCCTTGCAGGGCGAAGACCTCAGCTTTCCCGATGATGATGCCGCCGAGCAAAGCGCTGACGCAATCGAAGGAAACAATGAGATCACTGCCGAGCTTGCCAACGCCGCCGAGGAGGCTCGCAAAGCTATGGAATCCTCCAAAGGGAAAGCCTATGTGGCCGATTGCGTGAACAGCCCTCGCTGTATGTATGAGCGGGCCGGCGCACTCGCTGGTATGAGTGGGAGCAGCAATCCGTACTTCTCCTCGGTTGATACCTGGCGCTTTGACGATGCGTTTGCGCGGGCAAAGGCCTACTACGCCAGGCGTCTGGCGATCGAAAAGCCAAAAAGCCAGGCCCTGGAGCAGCAGATACAGTCGTTCTGTCGGGAGCGCCTGTACCGCTTTGCCGTGGACGAGCTTAACAGGGGCTGGTGCACTACCTCGCCTGACGGGGTATTGGACGCGTACTTTCCCCTGTTGCCCAGGAACACCGCTGAGATGCGACAGACTTCCCTCTATACCGAGCGGGTCTATCCCGTCAGTGCCGATGGGGTGATGCATGGCTCCACCGCCTGCCCGGCCTATCAGTCTGCCGGGGCGGCCGGTACCGGGTCGGTAGCCGAGTTGGAGTCGGGAAGCTACCGTTCGTGTGAGACCTGTGGGTTTGCAGCCTCAACGATAGGTAAGGTCGCGAGCGCCACCACCAATACGGATACGGGATTCGAGTTTTACTACCGCATAGTCGCCGAGGCCGCGCGGCAGTACCAGGACGCCTCGGAGGATTACAGGAGTGCAACCCATGAGGCAAAAACCTGGACAAATTATAGCCTCTCCGAGTTTGAACAGGCCTTGAACGCCCTCAAAACCCCGCGTCTCAACCCCAGGCCTCCGGGGCACAACGGTGTTATCGCGCTGGTCATCGATGGGGAGTCCCACGCTATCCCGGCTGGCCTTACCAATTCCGCCGTGGACAGCAGCGCTCAACTTCAGCCCCGTATGGCCCTTTCCGCCGTGGCGCTTGCTGAGGAGAAGGCGGGGCATGGAGCCAATATTCTCGCGTCATTCCTGGACAGGGTCAAGGCTGAACAGGGACAATCGTCCCAGGCAGTGGGCGGGCTGGGTGCCTTTGATGGCATCCTCGAGGTATGGGGCTCAGCGCTTCTGGTGTACAGCCAGGGAGGTGATGCCATAAGCGACGGCCTCGTTGCCTTCCTCGATGCTATACCGCTGG
This sequence comes from Coriobacteriales bacterium, assembly GCA_031267175.1. Taxonomy (GTDB): domain Bacteria; phylum Actinomycetota; class Coriobacteriia; order Coriobacteriales; family UBA8131; genus WQXH01. Next base: position 4,624 of record JAIRZP010000152.1, read on the forward strand.
TCAAGTCCACGCCGCTTTCGCGCTGGGCCAGAACAGCGCTCGCAGAAACGGTGGAAGCCGTGGGCTTGCAGGGCGCTGACCTGGATACGCCCAAGCCGCTCGTCGTCAACAGTGTCCATGTGCTCCGGGCGAGTGATGCCGCACCTGCCCGTACGCTGCTTGCCGCGAAAGATGCCTATACCTCGTCGCGGGGCTCGGGGAGCGATACTCTCAGCACCACGCTGGTGGAGGGTCTGACCGGTGCGCTGGCAGATCAGGCCCCGGGGCTTCTCCAAGGAGAGTTTGTCCTGTATGAGATTTCCTTCGGGGACGACCCCAACCTGCCACGCATCCCCATTACCCTGCGTCTGCCCGACGGCCTTGTGGCACAGGGCCAGGCCCTGATAGACGGCGTGGAAAGCGAGATTGTTTCAGACCTGGGGGGTGGCCGCGATGGCACGCTTTGGGAGTGATACAGCCTGCCCGCGAGCCTGCATACGCATGCTCCAGTGGTTTCGTGAACTGAGGCTCGCAAGACGCGGGCAGATGACCGTGGAGCTGGCCGTCTGCATACCCGTTATCCTGGCTGTTGTAGGCATTGCGCTCAACGTGCTGGGCTATATGAACGTCTGTGCCCGCTTTGACCGTGTGGCAGCGGACGCGACGCGCAGCCAGGCCAGCTCACCGGGTTATGGCGAGGAGGGCACGGCGCTGGCGGCGGACCGCATCCAGGAGGTCATCGAGACTGCCTTCCAAAGCGGCCTCGGCAAGGGCTTCAACTGCGATATAGAGGTGAGCGCCACCACGCTCAGCCTGGGAGGTGAGGAGGCCAGCGCAGGCGGCGGGGTGGGCTTTTCGCTGCTCACACGGCTGGAGAGGTATAGCTGTACCGTGACCTACCATCCCTGGCCCTTCAGCCAGATAGCAGGCCTCAGCTTCTTTACGCTCACGCACACGCGCAGTTATGTCGTTGACCCCTTCAGACCGGGAGTGCTGTTTTGAGTACACGGGCAAAAGGGCGGACCGCTCTGGAGCAGCGCAGGGTACGGGCCGCGAGGATAACCATGCTTCTGGCACTGCTCCTGCTCGTCGTGCTTGCGGTAGCCCAATGTGTGGAAAGCCCCGAGCTACAGAACGGCACGCTCAGAGTTATCGAGGCCCTGGATCCGGGCGCGCTCGACTCAGATGAAGCAGGGGAGGACCCCCTGCATATCGTGCAGGAAGGCATTGCCTTTGTTAAGGCCAACGAGAAGGGAAACATCCTCTGGTATCAGAGCAGTTGGGATGTCTCCCAAAGCCGTGTCCTTCTTGAACGGGCACTCGTCCTGAGCGGCTGGCAGACACAGAGTGCGGAAGATGAGCAGATCCTGAGCCTGAGTTATGCGCAGAGCGCTGTCGCGGGCGGAGGCTCCCTCTACGCGAGCTTCTATGAGACAGATGAGGGCTGCTCGATATTGATTGAATTGTTGTAATGCTGCGAGGGATGAGAGCAATGATTGCGAAGAAGGAGATTTCATGAAACTGATTTTTGCTACGAGCCTCTGGGCGCGCCTGACAGGCCTGCTCATCAGGAGCCGCTGTGCGAACGGTGAGGTGCTGCTGCTTGCGCCGTGCAAAAGTATCCATAGCTTTGGCATGCAGAGCCCCTTGGATGTTGCCTTTCTCGATGCCGAAGCCAGAGTTCTGCTCTCAATGCGCAACCTCCCGCCCGCTCGGACCTGCTCGCATCCGAGCGCGGTTGCCGTCATGGAACGCCGAAGCAACCCGCAGCGCTCCTGGCCAGCTGCAGGGGAAACCTTGCACATACAGACCAGCACGATACGTTCGGAAGAAGAAGGTGCAATATGAAAACCTGTCCCAACTGTGCAAGCGCGACCTTTGACGATATGGAGCTCTGCTATGACTGCATGAGCGCCTTTGAGCCACCGTCGTCTGCGGCTCAGAATAACCTGGAGCAGGCAGTGGCCCGCTTGCAGGTGGCATTGGCAGGCTACTTCAGCTATGAGATGCTGTTGCATAAGCTGGAAGGCTGTTCCCTGAGCGTCGGCTCGGCCGCAGAAAACGCCATTGTCATACCGCAGGAGCAGGTGTCAGCGCGCCAGCTGCAGGTGTTTTATGCCCACGGCCATGTGTGGGCAGAGAGTGTAGATGCGGCATCCTCGGCCACCATTGATGAGATCCCCCTCTGCGGAACAGTATGCATCAAGTCAGGCACACAGATTATGGTCGGAGATGCACACATCACTGTGCTGGAGGCTTGAAGTCCGTCATAGGAATGGCGTGCACCTCTAAGGAAAATCTGCCCAACGCCATTGACTAATAATTAGCAACTGCTTTATAATTATTGAGCGCAATAAGGAGGCATCCGTGGAACCACCGACAATCCGCGAGGTTGTCAGAAGGCTTGAAAATGAAGGGTTCGTGAAGGTAGGGCAAAGAGGTTCTCACTGCCGCTACCAGAAGGGCAAGCTCAAAGTAACGATAGCAGGAAAGCCGAGCAAGCATCTCAACAGGAAAACCTGGAAGAGCATTCAGAAACAAGCTGGCTGGTGACAACAAAGAGCCGGAGGAATCACCCTCTGGCCTCCGACTTAAAGGAGTATATCATGAAGAGAAGGTTTGTCTACGAGGCCGAGTTTATCCTGGACGAATACGATGGGTACTCCGTCGCATTTCCACAGCTGCCAGATGCCTTTACTCAGGGCAAGGACTTGATCGAGTCGGTTGAAATGGCGGCAGAGGTGTTGGAGCTGATAATTGCCGAGTACCTTGACGAAGGAAGGCGTTTGCCTGTACCAATGTTTTATGGGTATTCGGATAAGGTACTCCGCATTGCGATTTCCGTTGAGGTTACACCAGAGCTCATAGAGCGCACCAAGTGTGTCACGGCCACAGAGGCTGCAACCATGCTCGGGCTATCGAATGGCCGGATAACACACCTGCTTGATGCGGGGATACTGCAGGCCGTCCCCTTTGGCAATGACAGGCTTGTCACCCTCGTGTCAATCAATAAGAGGCTTACAAATCCCATAAAGTCGGGTCGCCCACGCAAAGAAACAGCAGCGGCCTGAAAACAGATTGCGCGCAGTTTCAGCGCCCTTGGCTGAAGCGGAGCCTGAGCGGAGTTTGCTCTACATGGGGCCCCCGAAAATCGCCTCTACGCGAAGCGCATGATTTTTGGGGAGAAGGAGCAGCCGCGGAGCGCGCGGAATTTCAGCGTACTTGGCTGAAATGGAGCCTAGCGCAGCGAGCTGCGACGTGGTGGGCCGTCGGGGACTCGAACCCCGGACCTTAGGATTAAGAGTCCTCTGCTCTACCAACTAAGCTAACGGCCCATACAGGTATGTCGGTCAAAACGCATTGTACACACGGTACAGGAAAACACAGCTGCGTAGTGTAACACAACTCGGTGGAGTCAGTATGGTTACCTGACACTATTGGCTAATTTGGTGACCCCCGACTTGCGGTTTGCGGCCTGATTCTTGTGGACGACACCCTTGCTCACCGCCTTGTCGAGCATCTTGCAGGTACGCGAGGCCTGGGCCTGAGCCTTTTCAGCATCCCCTTCCGCTACGGCATCTTCTACCTGCCGCGTGAGGGTATGCAACTCACTCTTGACGGATTTATTGCGCATACGCGCCTTCTCGTTGGTCTTGTTGCGTTTCTTCTGGCTCTTGATATTTGCCACGGGCGTGCCTTTCTAGCTTGTCTGCTGCTCTACGGAGCATGAAAATGCGAAAGGGAGATAGTAGCATAGCAACCGCTTTAATACAAACCGGAGGCTTTGGCAGCCTTTGCTATAATCGTATCTTCACGTATATAAGACACTGAGGAGTAACATGACTGAATTACCAAACACTGCAGACAGCCCCGTGGGTGGCACGCTCAAGGTCACCGACAATGTAATCACCGATCTGGTGGGCTACGCTGCCATGGAAAGCTATGGTGTCGTGGGTATGGCCGCCCCCTCGCTGCAGGATGGCATCGCAAAGCTCCTGCCCACCCGCGCACTCAGCCGCGGTGTCACCATCAGTAAGGGGGAGGACGGCATCAGCGCCAACCTCTACGTCATCATCGAGTATGGGATGAACCTCTCCACCGTTTCCAATAACCTGGCCGACCGGGTGCGCTTTACCCTCGAGACCTACGCAGGCCTTACAGTGCGCGACGTTACCGTGCACGTCCAGGGCATCCACACCTCTCCCAGGCCAACAGACGGTGTGTAACCCAGGCCGCTCCAGACACGCACCTGCCAGCTGAACGCAGAGAAACCATACCGATAAGGACTTACTATATGAGCAATGTAGAGCAGCAACAGATTATCCAGGCCATCTATGCCGCAGGCCAGGCCTTGAAGGAAAAACGGGAGGACATTAACCGGCTCAACGTTTTTCCGGTGCCCGACGGCGATACCGGCACGAATATGTCGCTCACCATCGACACGGTCATCGCCGAGCTCTCCGAACTACCGGCCAGCGCGGGCGCCGCGGATGTCCTGAAAGCGGTCACGCACGGCTCGCTGATGGGGGCCAGGGGTAACTCGGGCGTTATCACCTCACAGATACTCCGCGGTGCCTGCGAAGGTCTTGAAGGCGCTACGGAACTCAACGCGGCCACGCTTGCCGTCGCAGCCAATCGCAGCGTGGAGGTGGCCTTCAACGCCGTGCGCAAACCGGTGCAGGGGACCATCCTTACCGTCTTGCAGGATGCCGCCGCAGCCGCAGTCCTTGCCGCTGAGGAGGGGAGGGACGGGCTTGAGTGCCTCAAGGCTATTGCAGCCGAGACCATGGCCTCGGTGCGCCGCACCCCCGAGCTCCTGCCTGTCCTGAAAGAGAACGGCGTTGTGGACGCCGGCGGCTTTGGGCTTGCCATTCTGCTCGAAGGCTTTGTTGCCGCCCTCAGCGGAGAAGGCCCTTCTATCCCCACCACGGCCAGCCTCTCCCGTCCCGAGCCGCTCGTAGCCATAGAACAGCTCAATGACTGGGAGGACAGCGACTTT
>JAIRZP010000175.1 GCA_031267175.1 Coriobacteriales bacterium
GCGGCGGTTGACAAGATAGTCGGTCCGGGCAACGCCTATGTGGCGGCAGCCAAGCGCGCGGTGAGCGGGGATGTGGGTATCGACCTGCTCGCAGGCCCCTCCGAGCTGGCCATCCTCGCCGACGACAGCGCGGAGCCTGCCCTGCTTGCCCTGGACCTCATGGCGCAGGCGGAGCACGATCCTGCCGCGGCCTGCTATCTCATCACCACCGATCCCGATCTCGTAGAGGAGGTCTCCGACGAGATCGCCGCTTTTGTCGAGGACTCGCCTCGCGCGGAGACGACGCTCGCGGCGCTCGACACCAATGGCATCATCTTTGTAGCACCCGACCTCTCCACTGCTCTTGGCGCCGTCAATGCCATCGCGCCGGAGCATCTTGAAATCCAGTGCTCCGATGCCCTGGACCTGCTCGGCCTTATCGACAACGCCGGTGCCATCTTTATCGGCACCTGGAGTCCTACCACGGTAGGCGACTACGTTGCCGGCCCCAATCACACGCTGCCTACGAGCGGCACCGCGCGCTTTTCCAGTCCGCTTGGCGTGGACGACTTCATCAAGTTCTCCAGCGTCGTGGCCTACTCCTTCTCGGCGCTCAAAAAGGATGAGGAGACCATCCTCACCTTGGCGGCGGCAGAGGGCCTCTGGGCTCACGGAAAGTCGGTGCGCGCCCGCTTTGAGCTGTTTGAGGACGAGTAATCGGGCGAGGAAGTATCACAGCAATGCACACCGTACGCCCAGCAGCAGAACACCTCCGGGGCCTTGAGCCGTATGACCCTCGGTATCTGCCGGCGCGCATCAGTCTCAATGCCAACGAGAACCCCTATGGCATGCCTGAGGCAGCACGCGAGGCGCTCAAAGCTGCGCTGGACGCGGAGCCGCTGTATCGCTACCCGGACCCCCTGGGCACCCAGCTCTGCACGGCGCTGGCAGACAGACTGGGCGTGCCCCGTGCGTGCGTTGTACTGGGAAACGGCGGCGACGAGCTGCTCTTCAACCTCTGCCTGGCCTACGGTGGCGCGGGGCGCACGGTGCTCACCGCTCCGCCGACCTTCTCGGCCTATCACACCAACGCCGTCCTCACGCGCACGGAGTTGCTTGAGGTATTCCGCGCATCCGACGCGAGCCCCGAGGGGCTCCTGGACTTTCGGGTTCACGAGGAGGCCATCCTGCAGCAGCTCCACGAGAGTAATCCGAACCTTGTCGTGCTCACCTCGCCCAACAACCCCACAGGCGACTGCCTCACGCTGAGTTTTATACAAGAACTTTTGGATGCCACCGACGCGGTCGTGCTCGTCGACCAGGCCTATGTCGAGTTTGCCCACCCCGGCTACGATGCCACGATGCTGCTCAAAGACAACGCCAATCTGGCACTGCTGCGCACCTTCTCCAAGGCTTATGGCCTGGCCGGGCTGCGTATCGGGTATTGTGTCGCGAGCGAAGAGATAGCGGGCGAGCTCCGCAAGGTCCGCCAGCCCTATTCTGTGGACACGCTCGCGGCCGTCGCGGCGATGGCGGCCCTCGGCGCAGAAGCGGAGGTGCAGAGCGTGGTGGCCCGTATCACCGTCGAGCGGGAGCGCGTCGCGAAAGCCTTAGGTATGCTCGGCCTGGGGTTGCCCGTAGCACCGAGCGAGGCAAACTACCTGCTGTTTCGCGTTCCGGCTGCCCACGAGGTCTGGCAAAAGCTCTATGAAAGCTACAGCATCCTCGTGCGGGATCTCAGCCTCATGCCGGGCCTCGCAAGCTGCCTGAGGGTGAGCATAGGCACGCCGGAGGAAAACGACGAGTTCCTCGCGGCCCTTGCTCAAATCCTCTGAGATACGATGAAGGAGAACAAGCCCATGGATAAGCCCAGCCGCTACGCCACCCTTGAACGGCGTACGACCGAGACGGATATTGCGTTAACACTCGATCTGGACGGCAGCGGAAGCCACGACATCAGCACGGGAATACCCTTCTTCGACCATATGCTCAACGCCATGAGCCGCCACGGCCTCTTTGACCTCACCATCAGGGCCACAGGCGACCTGGAGGTGGATGCGCATCACACGGTGGAGGACGTGGGCATAGTCTTCGGCCAGGCCCTTGCCGAGGCGCTGGGTAGCAAGCGTGGCATCACTCGTTTTGGTGAGGCGGTTGTGCCTATGGACGAGGCCCTCGTGCTGGCAGCGGTCGACCTCTCCGGACGGGGACAGCTGCACTGGAATGTTGCACTGCCCATCGAGTTCATCGGCAGTTTTGACAGCTCGCTCATGAAGGAGTTTCTCATTGCCCTGGCGTCCAACGCGGCCCTGACCCTGCACGTGCGCAAGCTGGCAGGTGAGAATGCCCACCACATCATAGAAGCGGCTGCCAAAGCCGTGGCACGCGCGCTGGCGCAGGCAGCAGCCCTCGACCCCCGCAGAGGCCAGGACGTGCCCTCGACAAAAGGGAGCCTCTGATGGGGGACGGTGGGACACTTGCCCCGTCCCCGCTGTCCCAGACAAAAAGGGAGCCTCTGATTTTGACTGTCCTCGTCGTTGACTACAGCAAGGGCAACCTGCGGAGCGTCCAGAAGGGTCTGGAGCTTGCCGGGGCGCACGCGGTCATCAGCGCGGACGCGGAGGCCATCCGCTCTGCCGATGCTCTCGTCCTGCCGGGCGTAGGCTCCTTTGCCGATGCCTCAGAAGTCATGCTCGCGACAGGCCAGATGCAGGCGCTGCGCGAGCGCATACATGCGGGCGTGCCGTTCCTCGGTATCTGTCTGGGAATGCAGCTGCTGTTTGAATACGGAAACGAGGGCATGCCCGAGGGCGCGTGGGCCGAGGGCCTGGGCATTCTCTCCGGCCGCTGCACACGCATCGCCAGTACAAGTAGCCGGGGCACGAGCTACAAGATCCCGCATGTGGGGTGGAACCAGGTGTTGCAAGGCGCAAACCCTCTGTTTGACGGCATAGCAGACGGCTCACACTTCTACTTTACCCACTCCTACGGCTGCAATCCTGCCGATGCAACAGACGTGGTGGCCACCGTTACGCATGCCCGCACCATGCCCGCCGCGGTCTGCAAGGACAGGGCCTTTGGCGTACAGTTTCACCCAGAAAAGTCGTCCGATACGGGCCTCGCGGTCATGAGAAACTTCGTGCGGCTCGCACGAACAGACCACAGCGACCCGGCAAGGGAGGAGGGTTAGGATGCAGCTCCTTCCCGCCATAGATATTCTAGATAACAAGGTCGTACGCCTTAAACGCGGCCGCTACGACGCGGTTACCATGTATCGGGCAAGACCGCTCGAGCAGGCGCGCGTGTTTGCCGCCATGGGAGCCTCCTGGCTGCATATCGTGGACCTGGAGGGCGCGCGGAGCGGTGTGCCCTGCGAACTCGACACCATCGCCACTATCGTTGAAGCCACGGGGCTCAAGGTCGAGGCGGGCGGGGGAGTACGCACGCTCGAGCACGTCAGGCGCCTCTGTGAGGCCGGGGTAAGCCGCATCGTGCTGGGTACCGCGCTCATACGCGACGCCGCGTTTTCTCGCGAGGCCCTGGCCCGCTATGGCAGCCTCGTCGCCGCGGGCGTGGATGCCCTTGAGGGCGAGGCCGCGATAGAGGGCTGGCAGGAGGGCTCGGGCCTGGGTGCCCAGCAACTCGTCAGTTCGCTCAAAACGCGGGGTTTCTCCCATCTGGTGTATACCGACATCAGTCGCGATGGCATGCGGACCGGCATCGACGCGGAGGCCTACCGGCGCATTGCCAACCTTGCAGGGTTTGCGGTAACAGCCTCGGGTGGCATTTCCACGCTCGACGACATCCGTGCACTCGCGCGGCTCGGGAGCTCTGTCGTGGAAGGCATTATCGTGGGGAGGGCGCTCTACGAGCAGAGTTTTACCGTTCAGGACGCGTTGCTGGTACTTGAAGAAGAAGGGGAGGAGGATCATGCTGGCTAAGCGGATCATACCCTGCCTGGACGTCAAGGATGGGCGGGTGGTCAAGGGCGTCAACTTTGTCAATCTCCGCGACGCGGGCGACCCGGTGGAACTGGCGGCCACCTACGATGCCGAGGGTGCCGACGAGGTCGTATTCCTCGACATCAACGCCACCCATGAGGGCCGCAGGACCACGGTTGCGATGGCAGCCAGAGCGTCAGAGGAACTCCACATCCCCTATACTGTCGGTGGCGGGTTCAAGGCCCTCACCGATGTACGCGCGATGATTGCCGCAGGGGCCGACAAGATCTCCGTCAATTCTGCCGCCGTGCGCAGTCCGGAGCTGCTCACCACGATGGCGGCGCTGTTTGGCACCCAGGCGGTCATCTGCGCAATCGACGCCAAGCAGGCTGCTCCCGGCGTGGACCGTTGGCTCGTGTACCTGAGCGGCGGACGCGAGCGCACCAGCCTGGACGCGGTGGCATGGGCCGAAGAGGCTGCCAGACGCGGCGCCGGGGAAATACTGCTCACGTCCATGGACCGCGACGGCTCAAAGGCCGGCTTTGACCTTGCCCTCACGCGCGCCGTAGCCCGTGCGGTGGACATTCCCGTTATTGCGAGTGGCGGCGTGGGCACGCTGGAGCACTTTGCCGAGGGCATCATCGAGGGAGAGGCCGACGCGGTCTTGGCGGCGAGTGTCTTTCACTTCGGGGAGTTCAGGATTCGAGAGGTCAAGGCCTATCTCAAAGCCCAGGGCATCCCGGTTAGGCTGCAAGATTGAAGGAGCCAACATGCAAACAGAAAACCTCCCCTCAGAAAACCTCGTGTACAACGACCAGGGTCTCATCCCCGCCATCGTGCAGCAGTACGACAGCAAAGAAGTCCTCATGCTGGCATGGATGAACGCCGAGGCACTTGAGCTGACGAGAAGCACCGCTACCACCTGGTTTTGGAGCAGGAGCCGGGGGGAGCTATGGAACAAAGGGGCAACAAGCGGCAACACCCAGCAGCTTAAAGCGATATACTATGACTGCGACCAGGACTGTCTTCTCGTGCAGGTAGACAGCCCCGGTTTTGCGTGTCATACGGGTAGGCGTAGCTGTTTTTATCGACAGCTGCCCCTGTAACAGAAGGAAAATCCTTGCGGCAACGGCAGAAAGCAGCAGCGAGTGCAGAGAACAGAAGCTTCGCGAGAGGCTTAAGCCCCGTAGCAGGTAGCAGGCGATGCGAGCACGCGCATGGGTGAGGCAACGCCCGATGTACAGCCTGGTAATCTGGGCCAGACGCTTGAGATGCTCTCCCGCATTATCTCTAAGCGGAGCACTGCCGACCCTGCCACCTCGTACACGGCCAAACTGCTCAACGGCCCTCTGGATCAGCTGCTCAAGAAGATCGGCGAGGAGAGTACAGAGCTGGTTATGGCGGCTAAGGACGGCGACCATGACCACATCCGTTATGAAGCGGCCGACCTGCTCTACCACCTGTTGGTCGTGCTGGAGCGCATGGGTATCAGCACAGACGAGTTGGCGGGCGAGCTGGACGCGCGTAGGACTCACCTGAGCAGTGAGGCCGATGCCATCGAAGACAGAGAAGCATCTGGGGTACAGGACAAACGGAGATAAGCGTGAGCAAAGACGAACAACTACACCAGGATAATCCAGCAGACGATCCGGCCAGCGCAGCGGCCGATACGCAGGAAGCTGCCCCCGTGCAGCCTGCTGCCGATCCAGAGGTCTCTCCTGTCTTGGATGCAGTTCAGGAGGCAGCGCCCTCTCCGGTTGCATCGACCACTTCAGACGCTTCCGCATCTGCTGCTGCTACACAGCCTGCCGAGCCCGCAACCGAGCCCACAGCAGAACAGGCAGATGCCAGCGAGCCGGCGCTTCCTCCCCACTTTACGCCTATTCCCGAGGAGAAGCTGGCCCGGGCCAAGCGCATCAAGCGCATCCTTATCGTCATCATCGTGCTGCTCCTGGCGATACTACTCGGCACTGCTGGCACCGCGCTCTACTACTATGTCACCTATGCCCAGGTCGAAGGCAGTATTACTCAGCCGGATGGCGTCATCGGGCCCGAGGATGATATCCAGGACAGAGGCACCATGGAGACCATCGCAATGCCCCGCTTGACTCAGATGTTTGGAAAGACGCCGGAAGCCGTCCTTACCCTGCTCGGCCCAGGCTACAGTATCACGAAGACCGACACGGTTTCGGAGGAGGGCACGTCTGCCTCAGAACCGAGCGCTCCAGAGGACACTCCCGCTGACAGCCCGGCGGACAGCACAGAAGAGCCGGCAACAGACGAGACAGGCTCCGCCATTGCGCAGGTGGTGACCATCAGCTACACCTCCGCCGAACAGGCAAGCCCCGTGGGCGCCACGCAGGTGCAGAATATCTATCTGAGCCTGGATGAGGCCGGCCAAACGGTTGAGGTGTACTTTACCAGTTCCATGAACCTGCTTGATTTTCCCATCTCAAGTTTTGCCGATCTGGTGGCAACCAAGAACTCCTTTGTTGCCACGCTCAGCTCTGTGGGGGCAACGGTAGCTTCGGATGTTGCCTATCCCACGCTCACCAAAGAGGAGTACACGACCTATGTGGACCCCGAGGCCAGCAACAAAAAGATCAGGAAAGAGACACGGGAATGGAGCGGTGCGCTGGTAGCAGAGCAGCCGCCCACGAACTTTGAGATCAGCTACACCTATGATTACGGTGCGAGTGGAGCGGAAGACACCCCAGACAGACAGCCATCCCAGCGGATGCTTCATATTAAGTTGAGCTAGGGGTTAGGGAGACGACGATTCATGCTTGTATACCAGATTTCGAGTCAGTTTGTGCCAGGTCTGTTCGGGCGCATGATGCCACTACTTGCGGTAATGGCGTCCTGCGCCCGAACAGAGCTGGTGCAAACTGGCCGAAAGATGGTGTGCAATGATTAATCGTCGTCTCCCTAGTATGCCCGAGCCTTACAACGATACTCCTACGGGCGGCCTGGGCAGCCTGCAGGGCTTTGATGGCCTGCAGGGCTCCGGTTTGCCGGACTCAAAAGGCCTGCAGGGCTTTGAAGGCCCCGAGCCCCCCGAAGGCCCGGAAGGCGAGCAGCGCCAGGGCAGAAAGCATCCCAGTATACTGCGCACGCTCATCGAGTTTGCCCTCGCGCTCGCCATTGCCCTGGCCCTCACCTGGCTTATCAATACCTTCCTCGTGCAGCCGTTTGAGGTTCCTACCGGGTCGATGGAAACAACCATCATGACGGGAGACAAACTCCTGGCCGACAAGGTCAGCCTCAATTGGGAGCCGGTCCAAAACGGCAATATTATCGTGTTTGCCGACAAGATAATGCCCGGCCGCATTCTGGTCAAGCGGGTCATTGCCACCGGCGGACAGGTCGTTGATATTAAAAACGGCATGGTCTACGTAGACGGGAGCCCGCTCTACGAACCCTACGTCAACGGCGTTGAGACGCAACCCCTTGAGCAGCACTATAACAACATGCCCATCTCGTATCCCTACACCGTGCCCGAGGGCCATCTGTGGGTCATGGGCGACAACCGCGATAACTCAGCAGACAGCCGCTACTTTGGCACGATCGACGGAAGCACCGTATACGGGAGGGCCCTGATGGTGATATGGCCCCTGGAGGATATAGGGCCGCTGTGAGCGAAAAAGGCATACCGCGGCTGGCTCTTCTTCTGGTGCTTGCAGTGGCGCTGTCTGTCGTCGCGTCCGGTTGCTCTCTGCCGCAGACTTCAGCCAACGAGATGGGGTCCGTATCGGGCGGGGGCAGCTCAAACGTCTATGGTAGCTGGGGAAGCTCGTCAGAGTTAACGGAGGAGCAGTTGATGCGCGAGAGCGAGTCCCGTGCTTCCGGTGTTTCGAGTGGAGCATCGAGCGGCACGTCGAGTGGCGCCGGCGAGGGGGATTTCAAACGACGCCATCACTTTCGCGATACGAGCGAAGGGGAGCCGGTAGCCATCCACCAGTTTGTCAACCGGGTGCTCGTGGAT
>JAIRZP010000155.1 GCA_031267175.1 Coriobacteriales bacterium
TGCTGCCTTCAAACGGTTTGAAAACAGTCTCACGGCAGCGGGAGTGGGCGTGAGCAGGCGCGTTTCCAAGGGTGCATCCATCGCCGCGGCCTGCGGGCAGCTGGCGTGCAGGAGCGTTGAGCTGCAGGAGCTCTGAGAGGATCACGCCAGCACTGAGCTGGGCCGAGGGCTTTCAGCCACCTCGCCGGGTACGATAAAGGGTGGCACCTCCGGCGCCACCCTTTATCGTACCCCAAAGCTCACTGTTCCTTCGATTGCCAAGAACAGTACCCCTTGCTTACATCGTGCACTACCCCTTTCTCTTACCCCTTACGTACATCGAGTACAACCCCGTATACTCTGCCCCTTTCTTACTGCTTCCTTCTTAACACTACCCCTCCCCTCTTTGCCGATATATGGTCCCCTTTAGCTTAATAACAAACGCTACCCCTTGATGGTGCCCCTTAACAGCAAGGGGCATCCCCTTTTGCTTCCCCGACATCCTCCTCCCCTTTTGAGTCTTGGTTGGGTAGTACCCAGCCCTTCGCCTGGTCTAAGGCACCCCGCTCTGCCTCGCAAAATTGTCTACATTTTGCCCTTTGCTCTCAGAGGAGAGGAAACGAATTACACTGGTTTCTTCTTGTCACTGAAGGAATTGTATGCGCTCCGGCAGGGAATGTATAGACCTGTTCATTCAGCTGGTTGGTACTTGACAGTTGCCTTAGAATGTGTTAGAGGGGCTTTGTTGCTCCTGTATCTGCCTCGACTGCGTCCCACTGGCTGTTGGTTTGCGTGTTCTGATGGGCGGCAGCGGCTTCTTCGGTTGCTGTTGCTTCTCCAGGCTCGTTTTTGATAAGATTCACGGCGATTTTTGATTTTGAGGCAAGGTTTTTGTAGGCGTCTACCAGTGTGCGCGTGGTCTTTAAGACGGTGCGTATCTGATTCTCTACTTCGCCTCGCAAAGAGGGGCTTTTGCTTATGGTGACGCCGACGACGACAACCGCGAGGGTCAGTCCGCTCACAAACGATAGAGCCTGTACTGTAGCTTTTTTCATGATGTCTCCTTTTTGTTGGCGCGATGCTGAGTTTGCTCAGGTCAAGGCGGTAGTACGTGTAGTGTCCAAACTGCAGTTGTGCTATAGTATACTAGTGTAATAGTGCCTTGCAATCGGCTGCCCGCTGGTCTCGTGGGTTGCTCTATCCTGTCGCTGTATCTTCAATGGTAGCCAGTATGCGTTCAAGATCATGCTCATCGGTAAACTCTATCTCGATCTTGTTTCTTCCTCTCACGGTCTTAACGCGCACGCCGGCCTTAAGTAACTTCCTGAGCTTTCGCGCGGCAATGCCAAAGGAACGGGGCGAGGGGGCGCGTTTAGTCCGCTCCAGCCCCTGGCTGCTGTACAGGCGCGCAATATTCTCGGTATCGCGTACCGTGAGGTTTTCATCGACAACTTTTTTTGCGAGCTTTATGCGTGCCTCTTCATCAGGCAAGGCGAGAATCGCTCTACCGTGTCCCGCAGAGAGCTGGCCTTCCATCATCATGTCCTGGACCTCTTCCGGCAAATCCAGGAGCCTCATGGCGTTGGACACAGCCACCGAAGACTTAGACACGGCTTGTGCCAGTTCCTTTTGCTTGCAGCCACTCAGATCAACCAGGCGTTTGAATCCCCGTGCCTCCTCTATGGGGTTGAGGTTGTCGCGTTGCAGATTCTCAACCAGCGCTACCTGTTGGGACTCAACGTCGTTAAGGATGAGGATCTTTGCCGGGATCGTCTCCTTCTCCAGACGCTTGCAGGCTTGCCACCTGCGTTCGCCGGCTATTATCTCAAACCCGTCTCCCAGAGGGCGAACAAGAATCGGTTGCAGCAGGCCGTCCTTCTTAATTGAGTTTTCCAGCTCCTGTATTCGTTCTTCCGAAAAGTCAACACGGGGTTGATTGGGATTAGGATTTATCTTGCTAAGCGGTATTTCGAGGTAATCGACATTACTTCCGGTTTCCGCCGTAGCATCGCTCAGTAATACGCCCAGTCCTTTACCAAGTCCTCCTTTAGCCACGTTCCATCACTTCCTCTGCTAAACTTCGATAGGCTTTTGCGCCCTTACCTTTCGTGTCATACGTTAATATCGACTGGCCAAAACTTGGCGCTTCGGCCAAGCGTACCGCGCGGGGTATCCTGGTCTGGAATACCTTGTCGCCAAAGTACGCTGTGACCTCCTCAACCACCTGGTTGGCCAGCGATGTCCGTGAGTCGTACATGGTCATGAGCACACCGAGGATCTCCAGATCCCTGTTCATGCGGGTTTTGACAATTTTTTCTGTCTCGATGAGTTTTGTCAAACCCTCCAAGGCATAGAACTCGCACTGGATAGGGATTATAAGATACTGCGCCGCGGTAAGCCCGTTAATCGTGAGTTGCCCCAGAGAAGGAGGGCAGTCGATCAGCATGTAGTCATAGGCAGCATGGGCAGGAGTCAACAGATCGGCCAAGCGATGCTCTCTGGCGTATTCGTTCATCAGCTCAACCTCTGCACCGGCCAAATTGATAGTGGCCGGGACTATATCGACACACGCTGCAACCTCTTTAATGATAAGCTTGTCAAGCGGCTCCTCATTGATAAGCCCGTCATAGATACACTTGAGATCATTGCCTTTCTCCACGCCAAAGCCGCTGGTAGCATTGCCCTGTGGGTCAAGATCCACCAGGAGTACCTTCTTTTTGTGCTCACCCAGCGCCGCGGCAAGGTTTACCGCCGTGGTGGACTTACCCACCCCACCCTTCTGGTTGATTATTGCGATGATGATTGCTTTGTTCATTTCCATTACGTTTGAATCACCTCATTCTCTGCACGTGCTTGCATAGCTACCGGGGCATGAAGCCCTGGACTAGCTTAGTATACCTGACAATCCAGCTTCTGGAGCAGAGGAAGTAAGTTTTCACGTGAAAAGATTTTTGCTTGTTGCTGTTCGGCCCCCCTCTATCATTGCGAGCGAGCCCTTCGGCTGCGCTCCTCGCAATGACAAGGGGAGTGAACTGCAGTTTCTGCTTAAGAGGTACTGTTCAACTTCAACCGGAGTGTAGGCACAGTTACCCCCATAGAAAAAGTTTTCACGTGAAAAGTTGCTTTGTGTCAGGCCAGCGGATGCTTTGCTGCCATTCCGGGTCTCCGCGGCACTTCAATCTGGGATTCCCCTGTTTTCTCATAGACAAGCACACAGCGTTGCGTTGCGTTGTCAGACAGCTTATAGCGCCTCATGTCCAAGGGGCTCATTCCCAGTTTTTCTGCCGCGACGGCACCCCGCTCTCTCTCACTTGTCGCTGGCCTCCCCTTTAAGGCTATGAAGTGACCTCCCTGCGCGAGAAGGGGAGCTGCGAGTTCCAAAAGCGTCGGCAGCTCAGCCACGGCGCGCGCGGTTACAGCCGCGAAGGCCTCTTTCTGCTCCAGGGCCAGCTCTTCTGAGCGCAGGGCCGCTACCGAGATCTGTTTGCTCAGACCATGGGCAACAATAAAGTCTTTGAGAAAGCGCGCCTTTTTCTTGTTGGCTTCTATCAACACCGCTTGACGCCCCGATACAAGCGCCAGCGGAAGTCCCGGATACCCTGCTCCGCTGCCCAGGTCGGCCATCATCCCCTGTGGTGCCGCTGTCAGCTCAGACGCTACCGCCAATGAGTCTTGAATATGAAGAACCTTGCCAGCTTCAAGGTCCTTGATGCTGGTAAGGTTCTTGGTACGGTTATACGCCAGGACGGCCTCGAGGTGGGCCAACAGTACAGAGTGCTGCTTCTGACAAAAGTCCTCAGTGCAATCGTTTTCGTCAGACGGGGCCATTTCCAGAGCAGTCTCGATTGCTTGCTTGTCTGCTTCCCTAGCCCTCGTCAAGCCTGATTACCACACTGCGGTTAGGCTCTTCGCCTTCCGACTCCGTAAACACGCGATGCTCATTGCGCAGGATGATATGAATGATGCGACGCTCATACGGCGTCATGGGACGCAGGCGCACATCTCTCCTGCTCTGTATGCAGCGTTGAGCTGAGGAGCGGGCCATGGACTCGAGCTTCTGGCGTCTGCGGTTCCGGTATCCTTCAATATCGATGACTATGGGATACCGAAAGCCTATCTTCTTGTTAACCACGGAGGCCACCAGGAATTGCAGAGCATCAAGCGTTTTTCCGTAGCGTCCTATGAGCACTGCCAGATCTGCGTCTACGACGTCCAGGATAAGCTCTCCTTCTTCACCTTCGTACTCGTCAATGGTTGCATCCCCTGCGCCAAAAAAGGTCAATATGCCTCTCAGGGTCTCAATTGCGGTATCTGCGACCTTATCAAGCTCCTCATCCGTGAGCGTGGGCTTGGCGCTGCCCGAGTCATCGCTTTGGGCATCCTCGGCTTCTTCGGCATCTGCCGTATCCGTCAGGGCTTCCTCGCTTTCCTCCGATCCCTCACTCTCTTCCGTTTCTTCCTCGTCGGTAGCATCCTGGGTATCGGCAGCGGCCTGGGCGGGGCTCACCGCTCCATTCTCAGCAGCTGGTTCTACCTGTTCGTCTGTGGCTTCGTCTGTAATTTCTTCCAAGCTCATTGTTGTTCCTTTCTCTCAAGCACCTTGACAAAGGCGCTTGCCTTTATGGGGGTCAGCTTGTGCGGAGTATTTTGTACGCGCAAGCACCTTAACGCTTCTTTTTGGGACGGGCCTTGCGTTCTGCGCGGTCAACGTCCACTTTAACGGGGGTCACATCAACAACTTCCTCCTTGGCCTGTTCATCTTTGCGCTTCAACCTCCAACGCGACAGTTGTTGCTGTCCCACACCGAGATAGGAACTGACATCCCAGTACAGCAGGACTCCGGCCGGAACCTGCCACCCAAAGAATAACATCACCGCAGACATAATCGTCATCATTATCTTGGTGTTTCTGTCAGAGTTTGGTTGTATCAGCATGGGTATGACAAGAGAGGAGGCAAAGAGCAGCAGCATGATAACGTACGGCACAACCGCACCTATGCCCTGCTCGGCAAACACACCGCCGGGAGTGACGGTCAGATCGGGAACGAGTCCATAAAAACTCACGGCATCCGTAGAACCAATACGCGTCTCAAGTTCCTGGAGTACCTGGTAGAGCGCAATAAAGATAGGCATTTGCAAAATCATGGGGAGACAGCTGGCAAGGGGGTTGAACTTGGCCTCCTGGTACAGCTTCATCTGCTCCTGCTGCTGACGCTGCTGATCGTCCTTGTACTTTTCCTTGATTTCCTTCAGTTGTGGCTGAAGTTTCTGCATCTCATAGGACGACTTATACTGCCTGCGCGTGATAGGGTAAATCACCAGCCTGAAGACTATGGTAATGAGAACAATCGCCAGGCCCCAATCACCACACCAGCTGTGAAACCACTGTATGAGCCAGAAAATCGCATCTTTGAATACTTCCCATGCGCCCAATGTTTCTCCTCTTCATCCTCTTCAATCAAAAGGTGAGCCTGTAAGCTGCTCATCCTTGATGGTGTACTAAAATCTTAATATCATGGATTGCTCATGGTTTGCCGCCGAACGCTTCCGGTACAGGATCGTAGCCGCCCTTTGCGAAGGGATGGCAGCGCGCAATGCGCCTGGCCGACAACCACAGTCCTCTCCAGAAACCAAAGCGCTCAAAGGCAATCAGGGCATATTCCGAACAGGTTGGTACATACCCGCATGAGGGAGGAAGGAGAGGCGAGATGGCATGCCGGTACACTTTGATACATAATAGAGCAAGAGCGCGTGGGATGCCAACGACAAATGCACGAAACTTCTCACCGGTAGCACTTGCAGACTCTCTGTTCTGCTCTTTGCCGTGTATCCTGTGCTCCTCGTGGGATGCCTCTGGCCTGGTTTCTTCCTGTGCAAGGTGGTCTTCAAGGCGTTTCATGTCGCCCACCATGCTGTCAAAGGCCCTGTCCACCGCACTACCTCGCGCGACCAGAACGACATCGTAGCTCGTGTTCCACGAGGACCTCGCAGCGCGTGCTGCCTCGCGCAGTCGTCGTTTGGCACGATTGCGCACCGGCGCTGTACCCAGTTTCTTGCCCGCAACAAAAGCCGTGCCTCCCAGGCCCTGTTGAGCCTGCCGAGCGTTGTCTGTGCTCGTATGCACACGGTAGAACGCCAGAAAACTGCGGCAATTGTACTTACTGCCGCTCGCAAACAGGCCGCTTATCGTCTCTTTTGATTTAAGTGTGCCTTTCATCTTGTGCTCCGTTAAACCCAAAGCTACCCTTATCTGCTTGGTCTTTTCCACAGTGCTGCGTTGGCCTTGAGTCGCATTACCGCCGGCAGGGCTCCTTCGTCCGCCTTGCACTGCGAAAAACGAGCGGCGCATCCAACGGCAGTTTTGGACGTAACCGAGCACGTGCCAAAGACCCGCTTACAACCCGGGCGCTTGTTGGCTCAGCTATCCTAGTGTGGAGATGAAACAGTCAGGCGCTTGCGTCCCTTGGCACGGCGGGCAGAGAGCACGGCGCGGCCGCCCTTCGTAGACATGCGGGAAAAAAAGCCGTGGCACTTTGCGCGCTTACGTTTATTGGGTTGATAGGTCCGCTTCATGTTTGCTTCCTCATTTCCTTACTCATGCAACAACGACTCGCCGCTCCTGCTGCTTTTGCCGTCGTGCAGTAATGCTGTTGCCTACACGCAGGTATGCGCGAACCACTGATTGTATTTGTTTTGGGCGATTGCTGTCAAATACGATACGATAATCGCATCACCTTGTCGCCTTGTCGCCTGCACTGCCACCGGTAAGGCAGGGCCCTTTACCCTGGGTCTTCCCCGAGCTGCTGTGGTCGCCACGCAAAGCGCGATCCTTTCAAAAAATTCTCACTTTTCACAGATGACCCTGTGGAAACTGTGTAAAAACAAGTAAGCGCCTGCATCTGCCTGTGGAAAACCAGAAAAAGGAACGTTTGTTGGCACTTGACAAGTGCTTTTTTTCTGTGCAAAGTATAGCGCAGCTTGATGAAAGCCGCAGTCAAAACAGATTATGTGCCTGCGGTTTAGCACCAGGGCACCTTGAAAAGAGAATCCGCTTGAGCTTTATGCATTTCATTGCGGCCTGGTATTCGCCCTGCTTGCTAATCTGCAGGATAAAGCTAGCGCGCAATGACATAAAGCAGAGTTATCAACAAAAAAGAGGTCTTTTTCCACAGATTTACTTCTCTGATATTTCAAGATTTCACAAACTTTTCCACATTTGTGAAAAACTTGCTGCCAAGGATTGAAATCACCTGCTGAGGTAGTGTATCCTACATTTCAAGATTTCATTATGGTGAAGAGACACGGGTTGTATCCAGAGGTTTCTGCGGAGCAATCCCGGCGACGTTTCACAAAATTGCTTAAATTTTGTGGAAAACCCTGTGAGTTTCATGATTTTGTGGTAATTCTCACAAGTAGTACGAAATCCAAGCCTTGCAGGCCCTTTTGCAGGCCTTGCAGGTCATTTCATCCTTTGAGGAAAGAACGTATGGGAGGAACCATCGACGGCACAGAGAGCATACTGATACACGACACGGCGCGTATAGCCGTATACGACGATCTGCTTTCGGCTCCCCGCGTCGTTGACATTCAGCCGCAGGGCGTACACGAGTTTATCGAGGCCATTGCCGCTGCCACCTATGAGTTCTCTCATCAGCAGGGCGGCACACTGCCGTACACGGTCATTCGCGAAATCACCGAGAACTTCATTCATGCAGGGTTCCTGGAATGCACGGTGTCCATCCTCGACCACGGCGACACACTGCGCTTTGCCGATCAGGGGCCGGGCATTACTAAGAAGGATCTGGTATTACAGCCGGGGGTCTCTTCGGCAACCCGGAGGATGAAGGACTATATACGCGGCGTCGGCTCAGGGTTTCCCATTGTGAGAGAATACCTCGCTTCTTCCCACGGAAGTCTGAGTATTGAGGACAACGCAGAAGACGGTACCGTGGTCACTATCACGGTCTCCGGAGCAGATGCGGCGCGGGCTTTGCCACAGGCAGCCTTGCCTGAGGGAGCCCTCACACCAGAGGCCCTCACACCGGCTGTCTCCGGGTTTATACCGCCTGCCCAGGCCACAGCCCCTGTTGCCGCGCCCGTATCAGTAACCACGCAGACTCCCGAGGCACATCTCAGTCCTCGGGAGGAGAAGGCCCTGCTTCTTCTCAATGAGCACGGTATGCTCGGCCCTGTTGACCTGGCAGTCTTCCTTACGATCAGCGCCCCTACCGCTACCCGGCTGCTTCAAAAACTGGAACTGCTGGGCATGGTGGAGAGCACCCAACTCAAGAAGCGGATTCTTTCAAATGTCGGAATGGCATATGTTCAAGGGCTTCTTGTATCGGGATCTGTACACTGAACGGGAGGGAACCGTAATTGAATACCGCAAATATTGCTACTGTTTGGGAGCAGAGTCTTAAACTGCTGTCAAACAGAGAAGAGACCAGGTCGCCCCTGGCCAAGGTCTATCTCAACTACCTTGTGCCGGTTTCTCTGGACGAGAGGCAGCTTACTTTTGCCGTGCGGCTTCTTCAAGCCAAGATGTGGATAGAAGAACGCTATCTCTCGTATATAGGGGAGTCGGTTGCCGCGGTGCTTGAGAGCCCTCGTGCCATCGTGCTTGTTGTGGATGAGACCATCGACCAGGCCCTTGCGCGCACAGGCACTGGTTTAACGCCTCTGGCTCCGTCCGATGTCCTGCCTGCGGCTTCTTTAACGGCAAGCTTTCCGGCGGTGTTGTCTGCGCCCCTGCAAGCGGCCGTGCCCGCAAGCCTGCCTCTCTCCTCTTCCGTGCCCGGTGCCATGGCAGAGAGCAGCACTCTTGGTATTGGGCTCAGTTCCGTGTTTGCCCCCGATGCCCAGACTCCTCCTATGGGTATGGTTGAGCCGGATTCCCGTTTTAACTTCTCTAACTACGTTATGGGAAACAGCAACGAGTTTGCCTACAAGGCCTCCTTCAGAGTGGCTGAGGCGCCGGGGCTGTACTTTAACCCCCTCTTTATCTACGGAAGGAGCGGACTGGGTAAGACCCACCTCCTGCTCTCTATCAGAAACTACATCAACACCTATCTGCTGGATAAACGGGTCGTGTATGTTCCCACCACGGAGTTCGTCAATGACTTTACCAACGCCATGGCCGGAGACAGAGACCTCACGAGCTTCAAGCTCAAATACCACACCTGCGACGTCCTGCTTATAGACGACGTACAAAAACTTGAAGGTAAGGAGGGAACAACCGACGCCCTCTTTGAGATATTCAATATGTTTATCGAAAGCAAGAAGCAGATAGTGCTCAGCGCCGATCGCTCGCCGGTAGAGATAAACCTGGATGAGCGTTTTACGAGCCGGTTTGCCCAGGGTATCACCGCCGACATCCAACCGCCCAACTATGAGATGAAGATAGCCATCCTTAAAAACTACAAGCGGTATTACTGCAACTTCTTGAATATGCAGGAGATAGTCTTTACCGACGAGGCTATACAGAGGATAGTCGAGCTTTCCGGTTCTAATATCAGAGAGCTGGAGGGTGCGGTCTCTAACCTCATCGTGTCTGTTTCCTGCAGGTTGGACAGCCAGCGGCTCATGCCGGTGAGCTGCGACGATGTCGAAAGCGTGCTCGGTAACTCCTTCTTCCATATCCATACCCGTCGCGTTGACATGGATATGGTCATGCGCGCGGTGGAGTCCTACTTCAAGGTTTCTCACACCGAGCTGTTGAGCGAGAAGCGCTCAAAGAACATCTCTCATCCCCGCCAGATAGCCATGTATCTGATTCGCCGTTTTACCGATATGTCGTACCCGGAGATAGGTGACAGTTTTAACAAGGACCATAGCACCGTGATATACGCCGACAGGAATATCCAGGCTAAAATGGTGGAGGAAGTCAGTGTCAAGGTTGAGGTTGAGCGTATTGCAGAACTGTTGACATCGTAGTAATCGCCGGTCGGTAGTACGGATAAACAGAAACCCCCTGTGGGGAATCTGTTGAAAATATTTGCAGGAGATGGTAGTAATCAAGGGCTTTGTGTGAGAAACTTTTCCTCAGCTTTTTTCTCTGGGGAAAGCCCACACGATACCCCACAGGAAGTACCCAGCAGCACAGGGTGTGCCAGCAGCAACGGAAGCGGTTTTTAAGGTTTTCAACACGCCTTATTACTACTACTTCCTTTATATTAAAGAAGATTATAATAAGAGGAAAAGGAGCGGCAACATATGAAGCTAACCATAGAGAAGGAACGCCTGGCCTACAGTATCAGGATGGTGGCCAAGGCCATGGGATCAAACAGCACTATCCCGGTGCTCAGTGGCATCCATATCAACGCTGCCTCCGACGGCGTCATCTTTGAGACAACCGACCTCGATACCTCCATCAAACACATTGAAGAGGCACTTATCGAGGAGCAGGGAGCTACCGTGGTACCCGGAAAGCTCTTCACCGACATTATCGGGAGCCTGCCGAAAGAAGCGGTGGAGTTGGAGTCTTTTGGAGAGAAGCTGGCCATACGGTGTGGCAGCACGTCGTTTGATATTGCCACGCTTAACGCTCAGGACTTTCCCAAGTTCCCGCAGATCATACCAACACGTTCCCTTGAACTCTCCACAGCCCAGGTAACAGAGATGGTGAAAAGGGTGGGAAAGGCAGTGTCCCGGGATGTCTCGCGTGCGGTGCTCACTGGCATCTACTTCGAGGTCAAAGACGCAGGACTCACTCTGGCCGCAACCGATTCTTACCGGCTCGCCATCACAAAAGGAAGTATCGCAAACGAGCCTTCCGCCCCCGCGCCTGAGGATATGGACGCCATAATTCCCGGGAGTATACTGGATGAGGTAGGACGACTTTCCGTTGACGAAGAGGCGGTAACCATAGGAGAGACCGAGAACCAGATCATCTTCCAATTTGGTTCAACCACGCTTATCTCTCGCAAGATAGAGGGAAACTATCCCAACTACAAACAGATTATTCCCGCGCAGAAGAACGTCTCGGTGGTAGTGGAGACGGAGCCCCTGCTCACGGCGGTGCGCCGCGTAGCCATTGTGGTAAAAAACGCCAGCCCCATAAAGTTCGTCCTTCACGCCGACACGCAACAACTGGAGGTGAGCGCCCAGACCCCCGATGTGGGAGAGGCCTCGGAGAGTATTCCCGCGCAGATAGACGGCGAGGACATGGAGATAGGGTTCAATCATCAATATATCCTGGATGGCCTGAGTGTGGCGGGCGCCACGACCCTGCTCTTTGAGGCGCAGACCTCTATCAAGCCAGGTATCTTCAAATCAATCGGCTCGGAGGACTACTTCTATCTCACCATGCCGGTGCGGCTTGAGCGTTAAGGGAGCGGTGCGCCTCACTGCGCGTTTCTGGCTCCACAGACAACAATGCATATATCCCGCATAGAGCTCACGAACTTTCGGAACCACCACCACCTCGTTTTAGAGGATATTGGAGGCGTGCTGATAATCGTCGGCAATAACGCGGTGGGCAAGACCAATATCATCGAGGCGCTGCAACTCATAAGCATGCACGAGTCCTTCAGAAAACCAAAACCTGAGGAGCTCGTGTACCGAGAGCGTGCGGAAGGGGCTCCCACGCTCATCAAGGTCGTGATACAGACTCTTGAGAGCGAGAACACCAAACAGCTGGCCCTCAGTTGCAACGGTAAAACCTTCTCCTATAACAAAAAAGAGCGGCCCGCAAGGGAACTCGCCGGCCTCCTGCCGGCCGTGCTCTTCACTCCCGACGACCTGCAGATTGTCAAAGGACCGCCAGAACAGCGACGCGACCTGTTGGACAGCCTCGGTGCCCGTCTCTCCAAATCCTTTGCCCAAATACGGGCCGAGTATTATAAGACGCTTCGACACAAAAACAGCCTGCTCAGGCAGGAAGAGAGAGACACGGGCCTTCTGGACTCCTGGAATGTCAACCTCGCCAAGCTGGGCACCTCCCTGCAAAAACATCGCAAAGGCCTGTTTGAGAAGCTCTTTGTTAACGCCACGGAGGCTTATGGCACCCTCTCAGGAGGGGAGGAGCTCTCCGGGGCCTATATCTCTTCGTGGGAAGCGGAGCAGCCAGAAGGGGAGCGCGTGCAGGCGGCGCAGGATACAGACGCAACTCGGGATACCAGCGCGGCCCTGTATGAGGCGCTCCTCCAGAACCAGGAGGCGGAGCTGCGTGCCAGGCGCTCCCTTGTCGGGCCGCACAGAGACGATGTGAGCTTCTGTATCAACGGCCAGGATACGCGGCGCTTTGCCTCGCAGGGCCAGCAACGGAGCATCGCGTTGGCACTCAAGATGGCGGAGATAGAAGTGCTCCGACGCGTGAGCGGCAAAGACCCGCTGCTCCTGCTTGACGACGTGATGAGCGAGCTGGACGCAGCGCGGCGAAGCTACTTTGTCGAGCTCATCAAGGAGGCCAGCCAGACCGTGCTGACCACCACCAACCTGGGATACTTTGATGCGGCGTTCCTGGAGCGGGCCACCGTCGTGGAGTTAGAAGGAACAGCATCCGGGGAAGGGCCGAACGCGTTGCCCCCAACGGAGCAGGCACCATCTCCAGAAAGTGGGGTAGCCACGAGTGGACATCTCCTCCAGAAAGACCCCTCGGAACACTCCGCGCGAGACGATGGTCCATGAGCATACAAAAGACAACACGTAAGCGCGCATCCGTTTTTCTCGGAGACGAGATAGGGGAGTACCTCGGCGGGCTCAAGGTTTCCGTTGGCGCAAAGGCAGACTCGGGCACAGGTGACAAGACCAGGAAGTCCACGGCTGCCAGGGCGGCGAAAAACCCCTTGAACCTCCTTGCCTGCTGGCAGCAGACGGCACCTGCCCGTCTGCTCGCCCACACCGATAACGTGGTCTACTCCACCCAGTCAAAGGAGACCGAGCTGCTCGTGTATGTGGACAGCGCGGTGTATGCCGCCGAGCTCAGCATGGACAAGGAGCTCTACCGCATCAGGATGCAACAGGAACTGCACAAGGAGATCGGCGACATCAAGTTTCTCGTCTCACGCAAGACAGCACTCCGCGAAAAACGCGTATGATGAGCAGGGCCCGATAGGGGAGGACGGGGCTGTTATCCCTTTACTCTCACGGTGGAGCCCAGAAGCCTCGACCCCTTCGCTTCACCCTGCCACCCTTCCCTCACTTTTCGAAGACGGAGAGCCCAAAATCGTCCTGTAACGGGTAGGGACTCAAACCCGGGCCGGAACCAGCCTGAGAAGCCGTCTCCTGCTGCCAAATTGGCATAATTCCCGCCGTTATCAAAGGTCAAATACGCTATACTATACCAGTGATGCAAAAACACAGACAAACAGCAGAAAAACACAGCAGCAGAGGCTATCATTTCATCCCAAAAATGGCACCTGTATTCCAACTGGTAGCGAAAGGAGTCTTCATTGAGTGCGAGCGAGGTTAAAGGCACGCAGGCAGGCTATGACGAGAAGGATATTGTTGTCCTGGAAGGCCTGGAGCCCGTACGTAAGCGCCCGGGCATGTATGTGGGCTCCACCGGCCCGCGGGGCCTGCACCACTTGGTGTACGAGGTGGTGGACAATTCCATAGACGAGGCCATGGCCGGCTTTGCCACGCGCATAGACGTGGCAATAGGCACCGACGGATCGGTGAGCGTTGTCGATAACGGCCGCGGTATTCCTGTAGGCAAGCACCCCAAAAAGAAGATTTCAACCCTGGAGGTCGTGCTGACCATCCTGCACGCCGGCGGCAAGTTCGGGAGCGAGGGCTACAAGGTCTCCGGCGGCCTGCACGGCGTAGGGGTAAGCGTGGTCAACGCGCTCTCTTCCCGGCTCAAGGCCGAGGTCATGCGTGACGGCGGCATCTGGACCATGGAGTTTGCCCGCGGCAAGACCACGAAAAGGCTCGAACAGACCGGCAAGACCAAAAAGACCGGTACCACGATAAGCTTCTGGGCAGACGAAGAGATATTCGAGACCACCAACTACGACGCGGTCATCCTCACCGCCCGCCTGCGCGAGATGGCCTTTCTCAACAAGAACGTCAAAATAACTTTTACCGACAACCGCACACAGAACGACGAGGGCACCGGGCCCTTTTACGAGGAATACCAGTACGCCGGCGGCGTTGTGGACTTTGCCAAGTATGTCAACGAGGGCAAGGACGTGCTGCCCGGCCTCTCGAGGCCCGTGTATTTCTCGGCCGAGCAGGAGGACGCGGGCGAGATCGAGTTTGCGATGCAGTGGAATACCACCCACTACGAGACGACGCTTGCCTTTGCCAACAACATCCACACCACCGAGGGCGGCACCCACGTAGAGGGCTTCCGCATCGGCCTCACGCGCGTGCTCAACGAGTATGCGCGCAGCAAGAACATGCTCAAGGAGAAGGAAGACAACATGGTAGGGGAGGACGTACGCAGTGGCCTCACCTGCATTATCTCGGTCAAGCTCAGGAACCCCCAGTTTGAGGGTCAGACCAAGACCAAACTCGGCAATACGAATATCCGCTCGCTGAGCCAGAGCGCCGTGATGCAGGGACTGGCGGAGTTTCTGGAAGAACACCCCGGCCCGGCGCGTGAGATTGTCAAGAAGGCGCTGGAAGAAAAACGTGTGCGCGAGGCGGTGTCCAACTACAAGAAGAACCAGCGGAAGCAAAAGGACACGGCGTTGCCGGGCAAGCTGGCCCAGTGCACACTGAAGGATCCTGAGCTCACCGAGCTCTACATCGTTGAGGGCGACAGCGCCGGCGGTTCCGCCAAGCAGGCCCGCGAGCGCAGTTTTCAGGCCATACTCCCGCTACGCGGCAAGATTCTCAACATCGAGAAGGTCAACATCCATCGCTCGCTCTCCTCGGACACCATCAACACGCTCATCACCGCCATGGGCACAGGCATCGGCGAAGACTTTGATGTGGACAAGGCGCGCTACCACAAGACCATCATCATGACCGACGCCGACGTGGACGGTGCGCACATACGCATTTTGCTGCTCACCTTCTTCTATCGCTTCATGCCGGAGATGATAGAGCGTGGCTATATCTATATTGCACAGCCGCCGCTCTATCAGCTCAGTGTGGGCCGCCGGCACGAGTACATCTACTCCGACGAGGTACTGAGAAAAGAGACCAACAAGCTGGCGGACGGCACCAAGTACACTATCCAGCGCTACAAAGGCCTGGGCGAGATGGACCCGGAGCAACTGTGGGAGACCACGATGGAGCCCAAGAGCCGCACTCTTCTGCAGGTGACCATCGACGACGCACTGGCCGCCGAGAAGGTCGTGAGCGAACTCATGGGAGACAAGGTGGAGCCGCGCAAGGCCTTCATTCAAAAGCATGCCAAAGACGTACGTTACCTGGATATTTAGGGGAGCAACCGTGACAGACACACCCAAAACACAAGAACTGGATCTGAGCGGATCCACCGTCAAACCGGCCGAGATGGCCATGGAGATGCGTCAGAGCTTCCTCGAGTACGCCATGAGCGTCATCGTCGCCCGGGCTCTGCCTGACGTACGCGA
The DNA here is from genome assembly GCA_031267175.1 of Coriobacteriales bacterium. Taxonomy (GTDB): domain Bacteria; phylum Actinomycetota; class Coriobacteriia; order Coriobacteriales; family UBA8131; genus WQXH01. Next base: position 15,467 of record JAIRZP010000155.1, read on the forward strand.
CGGCCTCAAGCCCGTGCACCGGCGCATACTCTACGCCATGCACGAGAGCGGTATCACGCCGGGCAAGCCGCACAAGAAAAGCGCCTGGACCGTGGGAGAGGTCATCGGTAAATACCATCCCCACGGCGATGTGGCGGTCTATGACACGATGGTGCGTCTGGCCCAGGACTTCTCGCTGCGCGTGCCGCTCGTCGACGGGCACGGTAACTTCGGTTCGGTGGACGGTGAGCGGGCAGCGGCCATGCGCTACACCGAGGCCCGCCTCGACAAGGCGGCCATGGATCTGCTCCGCGACCTCGACAAGGACACCGTAGACTGGCAGCCCAACTACGACGAGTCTCTGCAGGAGCCCAGTGTGTTGCCGTCCCGATTTCCCAATCTGCTCGTCAACGGCTCCTCCGGCATTGCCGTGGGCATGGCCACGAATATCCCCCAGCACAACCTCGGTGAGGTCGTAGACGCCGTAAGCCTCCTCCTCGACAACGAACAGGCCACCCTCGACGATGTCATGCAGGTGCTGCCCGGGCCGGACTTTCCCACCGGCGCGTTGATCATGGGCAAAAACGGCATTCGCGAGGCCTACGAGACAGGCCGCGGCTCGCTCACGCTCCGCACCAGGGAGCGCCTCGAAAAGACCAGTTCGGGTCGCGAGCGCATTATCATCTATGAGTTTCCGTATATGGTCAATCGCGCCAAGCTCGAAGAGAAGATCAACGAGCTCATGCGCGACAAAAAGCTCCCCGAGATAAGCGTATGCCGCGACGAGAGCGACCGCAACGGCATCCGCTTTCTCATAGAGCTCAAGAGTGGTGCTATTGCCCAGGTGCTGCTCAACAAGCTCTACAAGCTCACCCAGATGCAGACCACCTTTGGCGTCAATATGCTGGCGCTCGTGGACAGCACGCCCCGGCAGCTCAGCCTCATGGAGATGCTGCACCACTATATCGCGCACCAGGAAGAGGTGCTGGTACGCCGCACGCGCTTTGACCTCAAGAAGGCCGAGGAGCGGGCCCATATCCTCGACGGCCTCCTGATAGCGCTTGACAACATCGATGAGGTCATCAGGATAATCAGGAGTTCAAAAGACGATAACGAGGCCCGTACGCGCCTGATGGAACGCTTTGGCCTCACGCAGCCACAGACCGATGCCATTCTGGAAATGCGCCTGAGACGCCTCACCGGCCTGGAATACGATAAGATTGCCGCTGAGTTGACCCAGCTCCGCGAGCGCATAAGCTACTTCAAGACCCTGCTCCAAAGCCGTCAGATGCAGCACGACGTGCTCAAGGAGGAGTTGCTTGAAATCAAGAATCGCCTCTCCAACAAGCGCCGCACCGAGCTGGCCAACGATGCCAAGGACCTTGAGGTGGAGGATCTCATTGCCGAGGAGGACATGGTCGTGACTGTAACGTCCTCGGGCTATGTCAAGCGGCTGCCGGTTGCCACCTACCGTCAACAGAAGCGTGGCGGCAAGGGGCTGCAGGGCGTCAACCTCAAGAGCGAGGACTTCGTGGAGCATCTCTTTGTGGCCTCCACGCACGACTACATGCTGTTCTTCTCCACGCGAGGCAAGGTCTATCGTCTCAAGGTGCATGAGCTGCCGGTGGGCAGTCGTCACGCGCGCGGCACGGCCATCGTCAACCTCCTCCCCTTTGAACAGGACGAGAAGATTGCCGCCATCATTGCCACCAAGGAGTTCCCGGAAAACGAGTACCTGCTCTTTGCCACCAGCGGCGGCATGACAAAAAAGACGGCCATGAGCGCGTACCGTAACTCGCGCCGCGACGGCCTCATCGCCATCAATCTGCGCGAGGGTGACAGCCTCATTGCCGTGCGCCGTGTCAAGGAGGGCGAGCGCGTGCTCATGGTGGCCTCCAATGGCAAGGCAATCTGCTGGGACGAGAAAGAGGCCCGGCCGATGGGCCGCGACACCATGGGTGTCAAGGGCATGGCCACGTCTGAGGGCGCGGAAGTCATCGGTATGGAGGTGGCTCGCCTGGGCGCGGAGCTGCTTGTCATTACCGAGAAGGGCTATGGCAAACGCACGCCGGTCGAGGACTATCCGCTGCACCATCGGGGCGGCCAGGGCGTGTACACCATCCAGATGACAGCCAAAAAAGGTCCGCTCGTTGCCATGAGGATCATCATGCCGGGCCAGGAGCTCATGATAATCAGCCTGGAAGGCGTCATGATCCGCGTCAAGTCCACCGACATCTCACTCCAGGGGCGTGCAACCCAGGGCGTGCGCATCATGAACGTCGGAGAGAACGACCGCGTCACTGCGGTGGCCCGCATTGCCACCTCGCGCAAGACCGGCAGAGATGAGGATGCGGATGCTGACGAGGGCGTTACAGCTGAGGGCGTTGCAGGTGAGGATGCCGAGGTGGGCCCAGCAGGCGAAGCACATCTGGAGTTGTTTAATGCCGAAAACGGTGAGGGTGCAGGCTTTACAGCTGAGGATGCCGAGGCTGAGGACGGTATTGAGGCTCCTGCTCCTGCAGGCGAGGACGACGCAGCCGCCCCCTCTGTGCCGAGTGCTAGGTAAAATCCTCCGGAGAGACGGACTCGATAAAGGAATGAAAGCGTTCCATCTCGTCGGCGGAGCCGTAGAGCAGCTCGCCTGCCCCGGTGACCTTGACTCTGAACCGGCGTGCTGCGGCGTTCATCACATCCTCGTCCACGAAGATACGGGCACCGGTGCGTATGGCCAGTGCGATGGAGTCGGAAGGGCGGGCGTCGATGGATATCATGCGGCCACCCCGGTCAAGGCAGATACTGGCAAAGAAGGTTGCGTCCATGACCCGGTCAATCACCACCTGCTCCACTCGGGAGCCCAGGGTGCCAATGACGCTGGCCAGCAGGTCATGGGCCAGGGGCCGCACGCGAGGCCGGTTCTCCAGAAGGAGCATGATGGCCTCGGCCTCGTTATGCCCAATCCATATGGGAAGCAACTGGGGCCCGGCAACGTCCGTGGAGCCAGACGCGCCCGAGGCTTCTGTGGCACGGCTGGCAGAGCCCTTCTCCGCAAGGACGATAACGGAGGGGGCCTGTGGGTGGGCAACAACAACGGTAAAGATGCTTACTTCAATCATGTCAGAGAATTACCTTACTCCTGTCAAATCACAAGCTGCTTTGATTTGCTAGTATATAGCAAACGAAGAAATCGCAGGCTTGCCGTCTGCCCAACCACCTCTCTGCACTAAGGAGCCAAAACCCGTGGCACGTTCTCTCTATAACAAATACCGCCCCCAGACCTTCAAGGATGTCGTGGGACAGGACCATGTGGAAAAGACCCTCATCAATGCCGTGGAAAAGAACAAGGTCAGTCACGCCTACCTGTTCTGTGGTCCGCGCGGCACCGGCAAGACCACCACGGCGCGCATCCTCGCCAAGGCCCTGCTCTGCAGCAAGGCACCTACGGCCACGCCCGATGGCAGCTGTGAGCAGTGCCTCGAGATTTCGGAGGGCATTCATCCCGACGTGTACGAGCTGGATGCCGCGTCGCGCACGGGGGTAGACAATGTGCGAGAAGAAATCATCGGCCGCGTGAGTTTTGCCCCGACGCGAGGCAGCTACAAGATATACATCATCGACGAGGTGCACATGCTCTCCACAGCGGCCTTTAACGCGCTGCTCAAGACGCTGGAAGAGCCGCCCTCCCACGTGGTGTTTGTGCTCTGCACCACCGACGTGCACAAGGTACCGGACACGGTACAGGCACGCTGCCAGCGCTTTGACTTCAAGCCGCTCGCTGCGAGCGAGATTGTTGGCCGCCTCAGGTATATCTGTGAGCGGGAGGGCTTTGACGCCGAGCCGGCCGCCCTCGAACTCATTGCCCTGCGTTCGCGCGGCGGTATGCGCGACGCCATCCGATCCCTGGAGCAGGCAGCGGTGTTCAGCGGGGGAAGCATAAGCTACGCCGCGGCGGAGAGCCTGCTGGGCATGGTGGACGCTGAGCAACTGTTCACTCTCTGCGACAGCCTGGCTGCCGGGGATGTTGCCGCTGCCTTCAGCTGGGTGGCCGGATACGTGCAGAGCGGCTCGGACATTGCCATTTTGGTCAACGACCTGGCCGCTCACGTGCGCAATCTCTATGCGGTGAGCGTGTCGCAGGGTTCGGACGCACAGCTTGCGAGCGCACTGGAGCTGGATGCCGCTTCTCTGCCGAGGCTCCGCGAGCAGGCCCGTCGGTTCAGCGCGCCGGACCGGTTGGCCTGGATGCTCACCCAGACCGGCGCGCTCTCGGCGGAGCTCAAGAACGCGGCCAATGCCCGCCTGGCCCTGGAGATAGCGTTAACGCGTATGGTGCGCCCAGAGAGCGAGCTGAGCCTGGAGGCCCTGGCGGCACGCGTTGCAGAGCTGGAGGCGCGGCTTCTGGCAGGCGCAGAACCGAGAGAACCCGCGCGTAGGGAGGGGACGGGGCTGGGGACCCACGAACCCCAGGAGGATCGCAGCCCCGCATCGCCCCCTACGGATGCGTCCCAAGAACCGCTTCCCGAACAAACCGAGTCCGTGTCCTCACCCTCTGTCGTTGCTGAGGATGAGGGGCAGGCGCTGTGGCGTCGGTGGAACAACGTCGTCAATGCGATAAAACAGGAAAAGCGCAGTGTTGCTGCCAACCTCGGTGGCGCGGCACCCCGTCTGAGCAGCGATGGCACGCGTCTTGCCATAGAACTGCCGGCAGGTGCCACCACCTCAAAACAGTATCTGAACACCGATGCCAACAAAGCGCTGCTCAACAAAGCGGTGGAGAAGGTATTTGGCAGGCCCCTGCAGCTTGCGGTGTCGGTCGCGACCTCGGCTGCGGCAGCGGGGCCCGAGCCCTTCCCAGCGCCTGAACCGTTTGAAGTGGAACCAGAGGCGTGGGCAACAGAGCCCGAGCCTTTCCCAGAACCCCAACCTCAGCCTGCCAAAGCATCCGAGCCCCAGTCCGCCGCGCGGCCCGAGCCGAGCAAAGAAGAGCTGGACAGCATTCTCAGCAACAGCATGGGCAGCCCCATACAGTTTGAAGACCACGTTGCATAGCAACCCTTCCCACAAAACACCAGAAAGGATAACCATGGCCCAGATGAACATGCAGAAGATGATGAAGGAAGCCCGCAAGATGCAGGAGGAGGTTGCGAGGGCACAGGAGGAGGTCGTGCTCCTGGAGGCAGAGGGCACAGCGGGCGGCGGGGCGGTCAAGGCCGTAGCCTCGGGTAACGGGCGCATCAAACAGCTGGACATCAGCCCCGATGCCATCGACCCGGACGACGCCGAAATGCTTGAGGATCTGGTGCTTTCCGCCGTCAACGAGGCATTGGGCAACGTGAGCGAACTGGCCCAGATGCGCATGGACGCGGCCACCGGAGGCTTTAACCTCCCCGGGTTCTAAGCCCACGGCCACGGCATAGGACGTATCACACACATGGCACAGGCTGCATCAATCCAAAGGCTTTTGAGTGAGCTGGAGCGTCTTCCGGGCATCGGCCCCAAGAGCGCCCAGCGCATCATGTACTGGCTGCTCAACAACGAGCCGGTGGAGTCTCAGCGCTTGGCCGAGGCCCTCGTTGAGGTAAGTGAGACCGTGCGTTTCTGCGAGCGCTGCTTCAACTATGCCGAGGACACGCTGTGTCCGCTCTGCAGCGCGGCCGACAGAGGCCATCGCAACGCTGTCCAGATATGTGTCGTGAGCGAGCCGCGCGACATAGTGGCCATAGAGCGCACCAACGAATTCAACGGCGTCTACCACGTGTTGGGGGGAGCCATCTCTCCCCTCGACGGCATCGGCCCCGGCGACCTCCATGTGCGCGAGCTGCTGGAGCGCCTGGCAGACAACAGCATGGAAGAGGTGGTGCTGGCCACCAATCCCAACGTGGAGGGCGAGACCACGGCAGTCTATCTGGCCCGCCTCATAAAGCCCCTGGGCATCAAGTGCACCCGCCTTGCCAGCGGCCTGCCGGTAGGCGGAGACCTCGAGTTTGCCGACGAGGTAACGCTCGGCCGGGCCATCGAGAGCAGGGTTGAGTTGTAGGGCAGCGCCCCGCCCCGCCTCCCTCTCTCCTGTCCTGCTCTCCCAGCCCTGGCACCATCTCAGTGCGGGCAGACGTTACCGAGTATGCGCAGGCTTGTTTCCCCAGTAGAAGCTCAGGAAGGGCCGTTGGTGGTGCCTGAGTTCGTGGTCGGGGTCTTTGGGGGAGAGGGCAGCGTCGAGCCCGGCAAGGCCAATCTCCAGGGCCGCGTCGGGACGTCGCAGGAACCCCTCCACCGCACCCATGGCTGCGAGTGCGTTGCCGCCCTGCTGGGTGAGATAGCGCACGGACTGTACCAGCTCGCGCGCGGTCTCGGCGTGTTGGGCCGCACCGAGGGACGTCAGCAGGCGCACGTTGGCCTTCTCCTGTCCGTAGGCCTGTCCCGCCAGGAGCATGGGTGTCTCGGTACAGATACACTCGGTTACCGTGAGGCCGCCGGGCTTGCAGATGGCAAAATCACTGGCCGCCATGAGCTTGGCAACATCCTCGGTATAGCCCACGACGCTGGCATTGTGCAGCTGGAGTTCTTCAAAGCGCGCGTGCAGCTGGTTGGCATAATCGCTGTCGCGGCCCACCATGAAGAGCAGGTGCACCTTGTCTAACGCGGCCAGGTCTGGCAGTGCCTTGTCGAGCAGCGCCCTGAAGCGCACGTATGGACGCGGGAGCGTGGCACCTGCCAGCACCAGGGCAATCTGCCGATCCTCCGGCCCCTCCCAGGCGCGGCGCACGGCCTCCCTGTCATATCCTACCCGAAATTCACTGCGTGCCGGCAGCCCCGTCACACGGATACGCTCCTCCTCCACCTTGCGCGCGCGCAAGGTCTCGGCCATGCTCTCGGTGGCCACGCAGAAGATGTCGGTATAGCGGTGCGGCCACATCCCCTCAACCTCATAGTCGGTAGGCACACAGATGATGGAGTAATCCTGTTTGGTAATCATGCGGGCACCCACGGCAACATTGGCCGCGGTAATGTGGGTACAGATGACGGCCACGGGCTTATGCTCGCGCACCCAGCGGGTAAAGGCCGGAAACATCACGTGGCTCCAGACCGTGCCGCCTCCCCAGATAAGCCGCCCGGTGAGCCAATAACGCCAGGTCAGGTCGTAGACGGGCCGGGTAGGGCCGGTAAACATGGAGGCGGTCTTGTCGCCGTCAAACCTGATGCGGCCAAAGTCGAGGATGTCAAGCAACTCCACCTCAACGCCAGCCGTAAAGGAAGGGAAGCGCTCGACGCAGGCATCGCTCAACTGCGCCACCGCTGCCGCAATGGCCTCCGCTGCAACCTTGTGACCGCTGCCCACACTGGCGTGAACCACGGCAATCTTTTGAACAGGGCTGACAACCAGCCCAGAAACTGCCTCTGTCATGCGGATAAGTATACCGCAGAGCACAGCCAGGATCGACTTTTGTATAAGGTTCGTGTGTTGGGACAATGTCACTATGATACAATACCGCATAAGGAGCCACGACAAGACAGCAAGCCAGTCTCGCCAAAGCCCAGGGAAAGAGACAAAAATGAAGGGTGGGAACACGATGTTCGAGCCAAAGTCAAAGGCCCCAAAGCCAGGCGCGGCGGCGACGGGTGCTCTTGGGCTGGGAAGGTAATCCACTTGCGGCTTACAACCCAGATGCTGGATATGAGGTCTACCACTTGTTAAACTTTGCATAAGATGCCATCCGCAGTACATTACTGAGGCGGCACTCGCCGATCTTCGCTAACCATGCCTGGTGAGCACCCAATTGATCGGTGACAGCTATAGCTCTTCCAGATGCATGCTGTCATGGGGAGAGCGGCCTTGGGTGTGTTGGAGCAGGGCGAACTCGTCGTATTCCGGGATGCCCAGAGACGCGAGTATCTGGTTGATGTTCTGGCGGTTGGGCGGCACAAGGCGGTCTCTCACCCAGGCAAGGGACTGCCGTTCGTTGAGATTGTAGGCGCCTTGCTGGATGTAGAGCGCCAGTGACAGGGGAGTGTCGTCCCAGCTGCGCTTGGGATTGATCTCCAGGTGCCAGGCAGCGGTTTCTGGCGCATAGCTCAGCGTACCAAAGTCTACGCCGGCATCATCGGTTATCAAGTAGTACCTGAGCATGTCTCATCCTTTGTATCAGGAGTTCCAGGACCTTTTCCCTGTGCCATGAGGGAAAGTCCTCGTCTTCCCCAAAAACTTTGAACAATGCCTCTCCGAGCTCCTCCCTGCTGAATGCGGGCAAGCGCAGCTGAGCCTCTTTGATAAGCGCGAGATTGTCCTCCAGATAGCGGGTGCCAAAATCACTGTTGGTGATGTTGTTTGACAGCACATCAAAGGCCAGTATCTCTGGCTTTTTGTTGGTAAGGGGCGCAAAAAACGAGACACCATTATCAAAGAGCGGGGCCAGCTCCAGCCCGCCATTCTTGATGAACTCCAGGTTATTGCAATGCCTGTCGCGGTTGTAGATGAGGTAGTCAAAGAGCAGCATCTCATCGGCGCGTCGGTCAAAACCGCTGCGTCGCAAAAACTCCAGACGTGTCTCGCCTGGCAGTTTCTGAGTCTCATACACCCGCTCAAAGGGCACCTTAGACATGCCAGCAGGTAGAAAATCAGCGGTTTGCTGCACAAAGGTGAGATACTCACGTCCATTGTGAATCAGGTGCGCCTTACACACTTCGCAGCCCAGTACGTCAAAGCCCATGAGCCTGCCCACTTGCGACGCGAGATACTCATACACACTTTCAAAGCCCACAAAACCGCGCTCGTCGTCATAGTTTGAGAGTTTGAGGTAGTACCTGATGCCCTCACGCTTACGGGAGGCCTTTAAGTACGCCCCACCGCTGGTATAGCTCGTGAGATTACGTTCCCAATACACATCTGTGAGATCGATGATATCCATAGCTAGGGATTGTAGCAGATACGGTTGTTGCACCGTGCTGGCTCTTGTTTGTCATCAGTCTTCCTCATTCCTGCTATTTCCATTGGACGCTTTACATCTGCTGGGTTATACTTTCGTACAACAAAAGGGGCCACGACAAGCCCGACAAGCCCTATGTGTCATATCTTGTAAAAGCCCAAGGTATAAACCAAAGGAGAAAGTGAGGCACACAATGTTCAAGTCATCGCTACAGACCCCAAAACCTGGGGGGGGGGGGGGGCTCACTGTGTGTTTAAAGCCCGCGCCGTCGCCTTTTCCGAGGGCACGCTTCACCCCAACACGTAAAAAAATAAATTGAAATGAGCGTTACGAAAGGGCCGGCGACTTGATAGGAGTGCCTTTTCCCGCAAAAGGGTTTGATTCCTCAACCACCGCGTCCTGGTCCATCGTTCTTTTCTGCCATAACACATCGTTAGACACAATGCTTAACGCAAGCGGGTTTGTCTACGTATTCTTTACCGAGGGTTGGGGTGCCGATAAGCCTATCGTTGCTGTCACGTATGGACTGCCGCGTATGAATATCAGTGAGTCAACCAACTGGACAGTTTTCAACGAAACATACAAAGCAACTGCATTCGATTCTGGTGCAGGCTACGAGGTCTATCACATCATAACGTGGAAGTCGTAATCCATCACTCAGGTGGCAATCCGTCAAGCCGGCGAAAGAGCGTGTCACTCTTTCGCCGGTTGTTAACGTAGGACAGCAGCTTTGTATTGGCTCCGTCTCTTCGTGTTGAAACGGTACATGCAGGCTAGGCTGTCAGCTTCTCACGAAGTATGGTTCTCAGGAAGAGCGGTAATGTGGATTGCTCGTGTTGCGCCTTGCGCTCCAGTGCTTCAATCTCTTCTATAGGCATATTCAATGCCTGCAGCGCCCGTAACGCCTTTCCACGATCTGTCAGGCTGACGTCTACTTCAGAATCAGTCCAAGTCGCCTCAAAGTCGGCACTCAGCCCATCGAGCATTTCAGAACTTATCGGTTTTCCATTCAATGTTCCCAAATCCGCCATCATTCACTTCCAATTTGCTCAGGAGAGATACTTTCTATAAAAGCCACGCAGTTTCATAGCGTGGATGATAATACTTTCGCCTGTATCGTTGACCACAAATCCGACTTCAAGCGCCCTGCCAATCGTATCATAGCCAAAGACCATAGCCTTATATGGCTCATCATGCAGCACAAGCTTTTTTGATGCTGTCTCAAATACGTATTCTATGTCACGATCTGAGATTCCATGCTTTCGTGCCGATTCGATAACGAGCATTGCAAGACCCTCGATTTCCTTGTTGCCTTATTCAAAGGATTTTACACTGTTGAGCGGTACAAAGCAACGGGAGTGATGGCTCGGATGGCAGACAGTGTCTAAGCTGGCCCACGATAACGCCCTCATGGTATGCTACAATACCACCCAACAAAGGGGCTACGACAGACAACCCGGCAAGCCAAGCCTTGCCACAGCCCAGGGTATAAGACAAAAGAGAAAGTGAGGTACACGATGTTTGAGACAAAGCAACAGACCCCAAAACCGGGGGGGGGGGGGGGCACATTTTCTAATAACTGACCGCCCCCCCCCCCACCGTGAGGCTACGTACCACAAACAAACACACCA
>JAIRZP010000224.1 GCA_031267175.1 Coriobacteriales bacterium
ATCTTGGCAACCGTCGCGAGGGTCACGGCCTGGACGGCCCCCTGACCAAGGCCCACGCAGAGAGCCGAGACGATGAGCAGCACGGGCCCCTGCATCTGGCTCAGCAGCACAAAGCCAACGGTCAATATCGCCAACCCGGGAAAGATGACAGGACGCGAGCCCCAGCGGTCAAAGAGGCGGCCGACGAGGGGGCGCGACACGACGATGATAGCCGCATAAGCGATGAAGAACCAGCTCGCGGTGCCCGAAAGATCGACCTCCCGGGTAAACAGCGCGAGAAAGGCGACAATGGCCGCATAGCTCAGGTACATAAACATGACGAGCGTGGACACCGGCATGACCGGCAGCTCGATGATGCTTCTCAACTTGAAGCCCTTGAACTCCTCGCGCTCCTCCGGGCTCAAGGTGATGGTGCGCAGTCTGAGAAAAGCTACCAGCACCAACGCGAGGAGGAGCAGGCCCGAGCAGATGAGGAAGATGAGGGTGTAGTTGCCGAGTTCGCTGAGAAACACCGCAACAAACGGGCCGAGGGCCGTGGCCACGGTGGCGGAGAGCTGGAAGTACCCCATGCCCCTTCCGGCACGCTCAGTGGGTACGATGTCGGCAACGATGGTGGAGGTCGCAGAGACGATGATGCCAAAGCCAAAGCCGTGCACCGCGCGCACGAGGATGAACGAGGCAACGCTTGGAGCCAGGGGATAAAGCAACGAGGTCGCCAGCGCTATCAGCAGCCCGATGACGAGCGTGCGCCGGTAGGAGAGCAGGCCGAGCATCCTGCCCGCCACGAGACGGGACACAAGCGCCCCCACAACGAATATGCCTGTCACCAGGCCGGCGATGCCGCTGTCTGTCTCGAAGTGGTCGATGGCATAGCCCGCGGTAACCACCGCAAGGAGGTAGAAATTGCTCGCGTTGACAAAGTTCGCGAGGCTGGTGATGACAAACTCCCTGGTCCAGAGCTTCTGCACTATTTTTCTCCCTGCCCCTCGCGCTGTTAAGAAGTGCTCCGTGTTGCCTGATGGTCGTTGGATTTGTTGGTGCTGGCTGTACGCGGGGTGCTTGTATCCTCAACATTCTCGGCCCCGTCGGCCGCAGTGCCCTTGTCGAGACTGAACACGCTCGGAAAGAAGCACCCCGCGCATACCGTGAGTATCATGCCCGCTCCGCTTGCCACAAAGATGGGCGGCACGCCAACGAACTCCGCCACGGGCCCGGAGATGAGCAGGCCCACGGGAGCGGCTATACCACTCAGCGAGCCAAACACGGCCATCACTCGTCCGAGCTTTTTGGGCTCGATATTCTTCTGGATCACCGCGAGTGTCGGGCTGTTGAAGAAGGCGCCGGACAGGGCCATGAAGCCAGTCAACACCACGAACACAAAGAAGGCATCCGGCGGCAAAAAGCCACAGGCAAGCGTAAAGGCACCGCAGGCTATCACACTGGCAATAATCAGCGGTATGAGTTTTTTGCCTCCTCCCCAGATGCCCAGAATCAGCGAGCCCAGCACAAAGCCGATGCCCCAGACCGCCTCTACCAGCGAGGCGGCATAGCCGTCGCCCCCAAAGTGCAGGGTGGTGAGCAGGGGAAACAGCGCCGCCATGGGCATGAACGCCGCCGTGCAGACAAAAATCAACACGAAAAAGACCGTCATGCCGTGCCGCCGGCGTATGGCGGCGATGCCGTCGCGCATCTCGGAGAGGAGTCCCGTGCGTTCCTCCCGGGTGAGCTGGGCGCGCGGAATACGCACAAAGACGAGGGCTACACAGGCGACTATCGCCCCCGCGGCATCAAGCAGAAGCGCAAAAGGCAGGCCGAGTGTGGTGTAGAAGAGGATGCCCAGCGCCGGCGCACCGATGTTGGAGAGGCCCTGCAGCCCCTGGTCAAGCGTGGAGATGCGCACCAGGTGGCGTTCGGGCACCAGGAGCGGCATGGCCGCCATCATCGCCGGCCCATGAAAGGTGACGCCCAGGCTCCTCACCGCCATCATCACGAGCACCAGCGGCACGTTTGCGTATCCCACAAAGATCAGCGCGCCGGTTACCAGACTCATGAAGGCTATGCCGAGATCGGCGAGGATCATGATGTGCTTGCGATCGTGCCTGTCCACAAAGGCACCGGCCAGAGGTCCCAGGAGAATCACCGGCAAAAAGAAGATCACCGAGGCCAGGGAGAGGATGAAGGGTGAGCCGGTCGTCTCGACCAGATACCAGATAAGCGCAAATCCCGCCGCGCCTGAGGTCACAAAACTTATCGCCTGGCCAGCCCAGACCACAACGATGGCCTGACGCCAGGAGGAGGCAAGCGCAAGACCGGCAGCCGAGCGTTCTCCTACGATTGCCTGGTCGGCTGCCAGGGGCTCTCCCGTGTCAACAGTCGCAGTGGTTGGGGATTCTGCGTTGACAACCAGGTGTTCTCCCGTATCTCCAGGCCCCTGATGGGCGCGGTGGGTGTCATGATGCCCACAGGGGTGTTGTTCACTTTCTGGCATTGCTGCTCTCATCATCTTTCTCTGGTCAGGAAACGAAAGAACCTGTAATGATGGCAGAAGATGCTGGTAAGGGCAACCGAGGGCAAATACAGAAGAACTACGAGATGACGAGGATTATTTCAACAAAACTCTTGACATCGATGTTACCCCGGGTATACTTTGATATGTTAGCTATAGAATACTTTCATGGGACGATGTATGCAGGTAGTCGGACAGTGAGATGGGAGCAGGTGTGCAAGCAGGTAGTTCAGCTCAGGTGGCGGTTCCACATATGAATAAGAGATTTGGTTTGCTGGTCCTTGCCATGTTCCTGGCCCTGGCACTCATCGCGCCCTCCCCTGCCTACGCCGCCAGCAACGCCGACTACGAGACCTGGAACCAGATAGTCGATGACATGGAAGTCATCCTGGAGGACTCCTATGCCACCTATGAGCAGGGTGACGTAGCGGCCGCTAAGGCCCGGGTGGACGACGCCTACTACGGGTACTATGAGGCCCTCGGCTTTGAGAAGACGGTCATGGCGCATATCTCCGGCGACCGTGCTGCCGCAGTGGAGTACCAGTTCAGCTTTGCCAAGCGGGCTATGGAAGAAGGCCGTGGCGAGGACGCGCGCGCCTCTCTCGACACGCTCATCTCGCTCTTGCGTGAGGATGCCACCACGCTCGATGGTGGCTCGGGCAACCCCTTCGTCGCCTTCTTTGGATCGCTCGTCATCATCCTGCGCGAGGGCTTTGAGGCCATACTCGTCGTGGGAGCCATCATCGCCTACCTTGTCAAGAGCGGCAACCGCGAACAGACCCGGCCGGTCTATATCGGCTGCATCCTGGCCCTCGTGGCCAGTGTGGCCCTGGCCTTTGCGCTCACGGCGCTTTCTGCTGCCAGCGGGGCCAACCAGGAGATTATCGAGGGCGCCACCATGCTGCTGGCCGTGCTCGTGCTGTTCTATGTGAGCAATTGGATGATTTCCAAGGCCGATGCCTCCCAGTGGAAGTCGTACATAGAAGGCAAGGTGAGCACCTCGATTGCGCGGGGCAGCGTCTTTGCACTGGCCTTTGCGGCCTTCCTCGCGGTCTTTCGTGAGGGCGCTGAGACGATCCTGTTCTACAACGCGCTCCTGGCGGGCACCGACGCGGACGCAACGGGCATGGTCTGGCTGGGACTCGGCGTGGGGGCCGTGGCACTCGTGGCCATCTTCCTCGCCATACGCTTCCTCTCCATCCGACTCCCGATCAAGCCCTTCTTTACGGGAACGAGCCTCGTGATGTTTGCGCTCTGTGTCACCTTTGTGGGCTCGGGAATCAAGGAGTTGCAGGAGGGCGGTGTCATCAGCGCAACGGCGATTACAGGCATGCCCACCGTTGACATCCTCGGCATCTATCCCACCGTCGAGACCCTCGTGCCGCAACTCATAATCCTTGGTATCACCGTGATCACCATCACGTTTCAGATACGTAAGTGGAAGAAAAACAAGTCGATGCAACAGACAGGAGAGTAACAATGAACAGACAAGCAAGAGAAGCAGCGTTAACCCCCCAGGCCACGGCGAGGAAGGTGATAGCCCTGCTCCTTGCCCTTGCCCTGGTGGTATTCGTGTCGCTGGCAGGCTGCACCCAGAGTGCCCCGAGTGGGGAGAGTACCGGGCCGGCCGACGCGGCTGGTTTTGAAGAGTATCCCATCGGTGACGACGAGGTCGTAGGGCCGCTCAACGTGGCAGCCGTCTATTTTCAGCCTGTGGATATGGAGCCTGCCGGCAACTCGCTGCCCGCGGCACAGTCCGACATGCACATTGAGGCCGACATCTCGGCGGCAGAAGGCAACGATCTGGGCTACGGCGTGGGCGACTTTGTGCCCAACCTCACCGTGGACTACGAGATAGAGGACTCCACCGGCAAGATGGTAACAGAGGGCGTCTTTATGCCCATGAGTGCTTCCGACGGCCCGCACTATGGAGCCAACATCAAGATAGGGCCGGCGGGCACCTACCTGGTACGCTTCATCATCCACAGCCCCGAAGAGCAGGGCTACCTGCTGCACACCGACGCGGAGACCGGCGTTGAGGGCACGTTCTGGACCACCCCGCTCGTAACCGAGTGGGAGTTCGACTGGGTACCGCGCGAGTGGTAAACCGGCGCTGGATTCGCGGTACGTATTCGCGTTGTGTATACGAGGCCTGCGAGTGAAAGGAGCACCGGCGAGGGATGCTTGAATACCTCATAGCCGTTCAGCAGTACACGGTAGCGCTGGCGGTCTTGCTTCCCGTCTTGGGGATATCCATCTCCAGGACAGGCGGCAAGGCCGCCACTCGGCGTTTTATCGCCGCGTTGGCTGTGGGGGCGGGCGTTGCCGCTGTGCTCAGTGTGCTCAAGGCCTTTACCGGCTGGATAGTCACCGAGTACTGGAACCTGGGCTTTCTGGCTGCGATCCTCGTCTGCGGCATTGTCTACCTGGCGTGCGGGCTGAGCCCAAAGCGCGCTCTGACAGCGCCGGGAAGGCTCGGACTCTGGGCCGGGTGTCTTGTGGGTGGCCTGCTCGTTGCCTACGTCCTGCGCACCGATCTGCTCTACATACGCGAGTTTGTCCAGGGTGACGAGGCGCTTCTGAGCATCATCGTACTCCATCGCTTCTTGGGCTGGTTGGCCGGCCTTACCGTGCTGGGCCTCTGCGCCGCGGGAATCGCGGTGGTCGCACGGAGGCTCTCAAGTTCACAGCTTAGGGCGACACGCCTGGCGATGCTCGCGGTCTACCTGCTCACCGCGCTGCTTGCCTGCGTCCAGATATTCTATACCCATAACTGGATACCCCATCCTGCCTGGCTCCGCGCTGTTCTGCAGTTTGCCAATAACTACGGCGATCTCTTCAGCTACGTGCTTCTGGCCCTGGCACTTATAGCGGCGGCATTGGCCCTCAGGAACGCCTGGCGGGAGCGGAAGAAGGCGTATGCGGGAGGTGTTACTCGTGCTGCAGACCGTGTTGCCTCCCTGGCCGACGCTGGCACTGGTGCAGAGGAACATGGCACTCCCGTTGCAGCTGGATCTGACGCTCACAGCCCCGCATTCAACCCCGCCCTGCGACGCAAGGCCCGGGCGACGTGGCGGACGCTGAGGCGTTGGAGCACCGTTGTTGCCTGTTGCTGCCTCGCCGTTGTGCTCTCATTCACGGTTGTTCGGGCCTACAGCGTGCAGGAGGTCGAGCTGACCCCTGCCGAACCTCTGGCATATGCGGGTACCGAGGCCGTCATCCCGCTTGACCTCGTCTCCGACGGGCATCTGCACCGCTTCATCCACGTGAGCGAGGGTAACGTCGAGGTACGCTTCATCGTCATCAAGAAGAGCGAGGCAGCCTACGGCGTGGGGCTCGACGCCTGCAACATCTGCGGAGCCACGGGCTACTACGAGCGCGACGACGAGGTGGTCTGCAAGATGTGCGATGTGGTGATGAACAAGCAGACAATCGGCTTCCCGGGTGGCTGCAATCCCATTCCCCTGGAGTTTTCCATCGACGAGGGCGCGCTGTCCATTGCCGTGGAGACGCTGGAGGCGGGCGCGGTGTACTT
>JAIRZP010000230.1 GCA_031267175.1 Coriobacteriales bacterium
GAGCACCGCACCTGCGGCATATGCCATTGCGTAAGAGTCTCCTGTTTCCACCTCGCCCATAGCATGCTGACCTTTGAAGCTACATTTGCCTGCAGCAAGAATAGTTGCCTTTGATCTAAAGGCGATTGTATTACCGTTTATCCTATTAAAACCAGCTGCTCCAACAACAGACTCGCCTTCTTTGAGAAGTTGTGTGACCATAGTCTTTGAAAAGTAGCGAATGCCCCCATGGGCAGTTACCTGATCAACCAAAGCAGCAATCATGGCCTTGCCTGCCTGCTTGCCTTGATACTCGATTCCTGTGGAAATGGCGGTGTAGGTATTTCCGTCGGAATAAATTCTGTCTCCAAGATAATTAACACCCCACGAGAGAATCTTGTTATAACGCGCGGGAGAAGTGCTCAGCATATCTTCCCAGAAGTCTTGTCTGCTCAAGAACTCAGAAACCTTTACCAGCTCTTCCATGCATCCATACATATCATCATCTTCAAGGACAAATGAGGTTGAGCCGGCTGTCATAGATGCAACAGATGATTGCGCAATAGCGCCTTTGTCTACCATCGCAATAGAGGCAACACCCTGCTCTGCGGCGGTAAGTGCTGCCCACATTCCTGCATAACCGCTGCCGATAATGAGCAGGTCTATATCAACTATGGTTTTGTCTTCGTATTGCTCGCTCTCGATAATCCTGCTGGCAGCAAAGGTTGCGCTCATATCTTCTGCAGCCTCAGCTTCTGGGGGAGCAGTAAGTAAGCCGGATGTCGCAACTGCTGTAGCGGCAGCTCCGCCTAATACTGCCGAGTGTTTGAGGAATGATCGACGAGAAATATCTGTTTTATTACACATGAGTGGCTACCTCCTTACCAATCGACTCCGTCTTGCCTGTGCTGTAAGCAAGTTTTACGCTTTTCTTGTAGAACACGCAGATGCTTCCCAAAAGCAAACGATGTATCAACCAGATAGCTATGTAAATGCTTCCATTGATAATGAGCGGGAATTGATAGATGGGGAACATGCTGAAAGCGAGGAGATAAAGAACCGCTGCATCCATCACATAGACTGCCTTATTGAACGACAGAGCGCAAAGGCCTCCATAAATCGCAAGCAAAACCGGCAGCGCCGCCACCACGCCGTTGTAGAAAGCGGAGCTTTCTGTTTGAAAAGTGAGCCCCGCAAAAACGTTTTTGACAAACCCTTCTGCACCCTGAAGGCCAGAAAATGCCATTATCTGCAAGACGCCAAACACCAGAATTCCAATGCCGGCAATCTGGAAGAGATACTTGGCTATCCTTGCAACTTTTGGAAGTCTCCCCAGGGCTTTTTGGAAACCCGCAAAGCAAAGAGCAAGTATCCAATTGTTGTATGGAGACTTGAGAATAGCAGCTTTGATCCCAGAGGGCGCAGCTTTGTTGTTCTTGGTCATATAAACCTCCTCTTCTTTGTATTCATCTGAGCATGTCGGATAGAATTCTAAGAAAGCAGGATTAGCTAAGGCAAGGCAACTATTTAACGTCTGTAAATATGTTTACAGACCATATTGTTGGACTTATTCAGTGTTGTCTTTGGAGAAGAGTCCTTTGTTGCAAACATCGAGCGTCTTTACTATTCTTGAGGACACTCAAGGGCAAAAGAAGGACAAAAGGGATCGAGGCAATTTTGTCACTATTAATCTGCTATCACATCATCGCTAACATCTTCCTTCGTTTACTGCCCAATTGTCTCGAAAGCTTAGACATAATCTCTGTCACTCTACTCTTTTTTTACTTCCCAATAGCCCCGGGTGCCACCAACACGCTTAATTAACCCCGCTTCTTTCATTTCCTGCAAACGGTGTTGAACGGTAGCTCTTGACAACCCTGATTCCTTCGCTATCGTAGCATACGTTATCCTATTGTTTTCCGCGATGAGATTGATGAGATTCGCATTGGAATCATTAGGCTCACCATTAGGCTCATTAGGTTCATTCCTCTTTTCATTTTCACTACTCCCACTCAATCGTCCCGGGCGGCTTTGAGGTTATATCGTAGACCACGCGATTAATGCCTTTGACTTCGGCTACTATGCGGCTTGAGATGCGGGCCAGGACGTCGTAGGGGAGGCGCGCCCAGTCTGCGGTCATGGCGTCGCGGCTTTCTACGGCGCGCAGGATGATGGGATGCTCGTAGGTGCGCTCGTCACCCATGACGCCGACGCTTCTGATGTCCGGCAGCACGGCAAAGTACTGCCAGACGCTGCGCTCGCTGTCACGCACGCCGGTTGCTTCAAAAAGCTGCCTGTTGTAGGCGTCGATCTCCTCACGCACGATGGCATCGGCGTCTTTGAGTGTGGCCAGTTTCTCACGCGTTACACTGCTGATGATGCGCACCGCAAGGCCTGGACCTGGGAAGGGTTGCCGGTACACGAGTGCCTCTGGCAGGCCCAGGCTGGCACCCAGGGCACGCACCTCGTCCTTGAAGAGATTGCGCAGGGGCTCGATAAGCTCAAAGTGTACGCCCTCCGGAAACGGCACCAGGTTGTGGTGACTCTTGATGGTGGACGCCTTCTCGGAGCCGGTTGTTGCCGACCCATCCACAGCCGTAACCGCGCCACCGCGTGAGGCACCGCTCTCGATGACATCTGGATAGATGGTCCCCTGCGCCAGATAGCTGACGGGCTCGCCGGTACGCTCGGCAATCTTTGCAGCCTCCTCAAAAAATATCTGCCAGAACAGGGTACCGATGATGCGGCGCTTCTTTTCTGGATCCGCAACGCCCGCCAGGGCCCTGAGATAGCGCTCATCAGCGTCTACCGCCACAAAATCGAGGTCAAACTGGGACGTAAAGACCTGCTGCACCTCTTCGGGCTCGTTTTTTCTCAGCAGGCCGTTGTCAACAAAGACACAGGTGAGCTGCCGACCGATGGCCCGGGAGAGCAGTGCGGCCACCACGCTCGAATCCACGCCCCCGCTGAGGCCGAGGATGACCCGACTGCCGCCCACCTGCTCACGCACCGCGGCAACGGCGGCCTCAGAGATGTTGGCCATGGTCCAAGAGGGCGTAAGCCCCGCAACGTCAAACAGAAAGTGGCTCAGCATGGTATTCCCGTGCACCGTGTGGTGTACCTCGGGATGGAATTGCGTGGCATAGAGCCCGCGCTCAGCGCACTCCATGGCAGCGATGGCCGTGGTTGGCGTAGAAGCGGTGGCCACGAAGCCAGCAGGCACCTCGCTGACGGCGTCGCGGTGGCTCATCCAAACGGTCTGGGTCTCAGGAGTGCTCGCTAACAACGGGGAGGAGGTGCCGTCGGCAATAACGCTCAGCTCAGCCGGGCCGTACTCCGCCACATCGGTGTGTGCGACCGTGCCGCCCAGGGCCTGGGCCATTGCCTGCATGCCGTAACATAGTCCCAGAACCGGCACACCGAGCTCCAGCAGGCGGGGATTGAACTCGGGCGCGTCAGAAGCATACACGCTTGCCGGCCCGCCACTCAGAATAATCGCGGAAGGAGGGTCTGCCCTGAGCCCATCAACGTCAATATCACAGGAGACGACCTCACTGAATACCTGCAAATCGCGTACACGCCGAGCAATCAGCTGCCCATACTGCGCACCATAATCCACGACGAGCACCCGCTGCTTGTCTGCCTCGCTCACCTTTGCTCCTTATCCGATGCTGTCTTGCTTGCCATATAGTACTTCAAACCATCCCCACTCCGTGTGAGTCCAGGGACTCTCGCCCCGTGCTCTCTCACTGTCTGAGCGGAGGGGCGAAGCCCCCGCACACCCCACTGTCTGAGCGGAGGCGCGAAGTCCCCGCACACCCCACTGTCATTGCGAGGAGCGCGTAGCGCGACGCGGCAATCCAGTCCTTCTCTGTCTTCTCTGGGTAGCCTCATTTTTGTCTCCCTTGTTTCAAGGACTGGATTGCCGCGCTCGCGTCGCTCGCTC
>JAIRZP010000246.1 GCA_031267175.1 Coriobacteriales bacterium
CGCGATGCCAATACCAGGCTGGAGAAGCTGATAGACGATGAGTCGCTGTCCAAGGACGAGGAGCACCGCGCCGAGGAGAAGATCCAGAAGCTCACCGACGCACACATCGAGAAGATCAACGAGGCGCTCAAACACAAAGAAGCCGAAGTCATGGAGGTCTAAAGTCTGTGGCGTACCCCCGAAAACCACTTGCCGAGGTCTTTGAGGGGCCGCCCGCGGGCCTGGATCCTTCGCTGCTCGACGCTGAGCGTATACCCGCGCATATCGCCGTCATCATGGACGGCAACGGGCGTTGGGCCGCCAGGCATGGCAGACAGCGGGCCGCAGGGCATAAGGCGGGCATCAGGGGGGTGCGGCAGCTCATCCGCACGGCTTCCGACGCAGGGGTTGATTTTCTCACCATCTATTCCTTCTCCACCGAGAACTGGAGCCGTCCACGCGCCGAGGTCAAGGCCCTCATGGAGCTGTTTGCCAGGACCATGGCCGCGGAGCTGGACGGTATGCATGAGGAGGGCGTGAGGATCCGCCTGATAGGCGACGTGTCCGAGCTGCCCCGTCGCACCCGGGAGACCTTTGAGGACGCCGTGGAAAAGACCCAGGCAAATACGGGCATGACGCTCATCATCGCGGTCAACTATGGGTCGCGGAGTGAGATAGTGGAGGCCGCTCGCGAAGTTGCCCGTGCCGCGCTGCAAGCGGATATAAGCCCGGAGGAGCTGGACGCGCTGGATGAGCAGGGCTTTGCCTCCTACCTCCAAACGAGCGGCATCCCTGACCCCGACCTGCTTATCCGTACGAGCGGCGAGTACCGTCTCTCCAACTTTCTCCTGTATCAGACTGCCTATAGCGAGCTGTATATCACGCCCGTGCTGTGGCCCGACTTTGACCGCTTTGAACTCTGCCGGGCGCTTCTGGCGTATCAGGGCCGCAACAGGCGTTTTGGCAGTGTGAGCACGGACGATGATTGATCGCGGGTATCGGCTGTGAGCAGACGCGTAGTAACCGGCATTCTCATTGTCGTGGTCACACTGGCCTTTGTGCTGGCGGGCCCGCTCATGACGGCGCTGTTTCTGGCGGCGCTTTCGGGCATCTGCGCCTGGGAGTTCTATGCCATGCTGCGCTCCGACGCCAAGCTGCCCAATGAGCTTATCGGCACGGTGTCGGCGGCGCTGTATCCGCTCAGCTATTATTTCTGGGGCTTCTCCGGTCTCCTCTCACTCACCACCGTCTTCGTGCTGGTGCTGCTCATCTGGTATGTCTTTTACACCTCTGCCCGCATTACCGACGTGGCCGTCACGCTTTTTGGTGCCCTGTACACCGGCCTCATGCTCACGAGCCTCATCCTCATACGGCAGATTCCCGCCGACCAGCCGGATTTCTTCCTGCCCGAGGTCTGGGGAGGCGTACTGGTGCTGCTGGTCATCTTCAGCACCTTTGCCAATGACGCGGCGGCATTTTTTGTGGGGAGCAAACTTGGCCGACATAAGATGGCACCGCGTATCTCGCCCAATAAGAGTTGGGAGGGCTTTTTGGCCGGCCTCGCTGCCTCTGTGCTGCTCTGGTGTCTGGTGCCGCTGATTCCCGGCGTGCATATCAGCTGGCTCTGGGCCATTGGCGGCGGTATCCTGTGCGGCTGGATAGGCATCCTCGGCGACCTCGTTGAGTCGCGTATCAAGCGGTCTACGGGCCATAAGGATTCCAGCAATCTCCTGGCGGGCCACGGCGGCTTCCTCGATCGCTGCGACTCCCTGCTTCTGGTAGGGGCGGCGGCATCCATCCTCCTGCGCTTTGCCGGTGCAATAGGATAAGGGGAGGAGCAGTATGCCAGAACGCCTTAAGGTAGTTATTCTCGGCTCCACTGGATCCATTGGTCGGCAGGCTGTGGAGGTCTGCGCGCGGTATCAGGATCGCATCGAGGTCGTAGGGCTCACGGCCTATGCCGAGACCGTGCTGCTGGCCAAACAGGCAGAGGCCCTGGGGGTTACGCACACGGTGCTTTCAAGCGTTGAAGGCCCTGCCGCGGTGGCCGCGCTCGCCAAGCATCCCCGTGCCGACTTGGTGCTTAACGCCCTCGTAGGTGCCGCCGGGCTGGAGTCAAGCTACGCGGCGCTCAAGGCCGGCAAGGTGCTGGCGCTCGCCAATAAGGAGTCGCTCGTGGTAGGCGGCGAGTTGCTCATGCCGCTCGTGGAGCCCGGCAGGCTCCTCCCGGTGGACTCTGAGCATTCGGCCCTCTTCCAATGCCTGCGTGGGGAAGAGGCCCGGGAGGTTGCCAATCTCTGGATTACCGCGAGCGGAGGCCCTTTTCGCGGTCGTACGCGTGCCGAGCTTGCCGCGGTAACCCCAGCAGAGGCGCTCGCCCATCCCAACTGGAAGATGGGCCCCAAGATCTCCATCGACTCCGCCACCCTGATGAACAAGGGGCTGGAGGTCATCGAGGCACACCATCTCTTTGCGCAACCCTACCGCAGGATACAGGTGGTACAGCACCCGCAAAGCCGCGTGCACAGTCTCGTAGAGTATGTGGATGGGAGCTTTAAGGCACATCTGGGGGTCACCGACATGCGTATTCCCATCCAGTATGCGCTCAGCTATCCCGAGCGGTGGCCCGCTATCTTTGACGCGGCGGTCACTCTCGATCTCCGTGAGATGGGCTCGCTTGACTTTTCGGCACCGGACACAGAGACCTTTGGCTGTCTGCGCCTGGCACTGGAGGCCGGCAAGGCGGGTGGCACGATGCCCTGTGTCCTTAATGCCGCCAACGAGGTAGCCGTCGCGGCCTTCCTCGACAGGCGCATGGGCTTCCTGGATATTGAGCGCGTAGTAGGGGAGTGTCTGGAACAGCACGAGTGTGAGAAGGTGCAGTCCCTCGAACAGCTGCAAGCCCTGGATACCGAGACACGCGCGAGAGCCCAGGAGCTCGTCTGAACTCCTGCGAACTCAACGCTTTAAGAGCAGACCCTCAACAAAATCCAAACTCTTCAATTTGATGTCCAGATGCTGCGCAATCCACTGCTTGCAAAAGCCCGCGAGGTCACGGAGGGCGGGCAGGTCGATATGGGTCTCTTTATCCCACGACCCTTTGGAGTCAGTTACCAGGTAGTGAGGCCTTGAGCTGGCAGATGGTCTCGAGGTCGAGGCCGGTAATGCGCTGGACGAGTTCTTCGGTAAGACCCTCGGAAAGCGCCTTTCGGGCATAAGTGCGATGAGACACTGGCAGGTTGGACTCGCTTCACTATACAACAATAGCGCAACGCTAGTACCGTGTCAATAGTAATTCTGTTATTCGATTGCCCCTTTAATTGACTGCCATACAGGAATGCAAGAAACGCAGTATAATGGCAGCGTACTTGAAAAGCTGTGGATCGGAGGTGCTAACAATGCTACTCGCAGAATGGAACTGGGATGATGCCCTGAGAATTAAAGACCCGTACATGGTAGAATAACAGTCCAGCTGAAGGAATGCAGAAGAAAGAAGACGCCAACATGACGACTGACGACATACTCATCCCAAAGATACTGCCGGCATACGATGATGCGGTCTTCAAGACCCTGCTGACCCACCCGGATGCCGCTCCTGTGCTGAGAGATGTCGTATCCGCTATCCTCATGACAGAGGTAGAAGAGGTAGTGGTAAGGAACACAGAGCTCCCCATAGACGACATAGGCGAGAAGCGTGAGCGCTTCGATGTTAACTGCCGCACAGCCGGCGGTGAGCTGGTAGCCATGGAGATGCAGTCCGTCCCCATGCGCGGGGACAATGCAGTATACGGACACGCCAACATCAAGGCACGCTCGGTATACAACCTCTGCGATCTCCACTCCTCCCAACCGGGAAGAGGCGTAGACTATCAAGACCTGATGCGAAGCTACCAGGTCATATTCTGCAACTACGACGTCTTCCCAAAACAGAGCAGCTTCGTGAGCCGCTTCACACTGAGAGATGAAGAGGGAAGAGAACTCTCAGAGGCAATCTGTGCCGTATTCGTGGAGCTTACCAAGCTCGACTCAGTCACTACAAAGGATGCAGCGGACATGACACCCTTAGAGGCATGGTCTGTCTTCTTTGCCAAAGCACACGAGCCTGAGTGTAGAAAACTCATAACAGACATAGCAGACATCAAAAAGGAGGTCAGCATGGCCAGCAGTCTATTAGAGAGTATCAGCCAAGA
>JAIRZP010000257.1 GCA_031267175.1 Coriobacteriales bacterium
TACAGTACTTTCTCACAGTATAACACCTTGTAGATAGATTGTTTTGAGAAATTTCAACTAATTTTTTGCCTTGCCAACTTCCGGCTACCGTTCAGACCCTGTGCTCGGACTTGGAGAGGACCTGAACTGTAACTACACAAGTGCCAGCAGTGGAATCCAATCTTGCACGAGGTTTTGCTGAGGCCACGGTATCCTTTACAATGTAGGCATGCATACGCAGCCCACACTTGAGCCTATCCCCCTGGATGCAAACAAATACACCCGGGGGAGTCTTCTCGTGCTCGCGGGCTCGGTGCGTTACTGTGGGGCCGGCGTGCTTGCCACCCTGGCAGCGGAAAAGACGGGTGCTGGCTATGTGAGCCTGGCGACACCGTCCGGCGCGGCGGCAGTGGCGCGGCAGCATCTGCTCTGCTCGCCGGTTATCGAGGGGCCAGAGGCAAAGGGTACGGGTGCCTTTGATGCCACGGCCTTCTCAGCCATCCTTAAGGAAGCCCATCATATCGACGCGCTGTGCTGTGGGCCGGGGCTGACCGTGAACTCCGATACGATTGCCTTCGTTGGCGAGGTGCTGAAGCATGCGGCTGTACACGGCATCCCGCTGCTCCTGGACGCCGATGCCCTGAACGCCCTGTCCGCAGAGCCGGCGTTGCTGGATGAGCGTCGTGCCCAAAATGGGCCTCCTGGTGAAGAGGATAGCGCGGAGGGTTCCCCAGTTTCTGCCCATGCGCAGGCACCCCTCATCCTGACTCCGCATACCGGGGAACTGGCCCGTCTGCGAGCTTCCTTCCAGGGGCGGAGCTCCAGCCAAAGGCTTGCCTCTGGCCTGGCAGTCCGGGAGGCCGCGACAGAGCTGGCACAGGAACTCGGAGCAACTGTCGTCGCGAAAGGCCCTACGACCTTCATCACCGATGGTTCGTGTTGGGTAGAGAGTAGTGAGGGCACACCCGCCCTGGCAAAGGCCGGAACGGGAGACGTGCTTGCGGGCATCATCAGCAGCCTGCTTGCCCAGGGCGTACCCGCCGGGGACGCCGCCGTCCTGGGCGTACAGATACACAGCCAAGCCGGTATCCATGCCGAGCGCGAAGTCGGCCGCCGCAGCGTGACTGCCCTTGATGTCATCAGGGGCATACCCGCTGCGCTTACCACGTTTGAATCCGTCTGATGCTCACCCTGTTGACCTCGTAAATCGGATAGAATAGTTGGAAGTATGTACAGAAGGGAGCACGTGTGGATTCACTCGTAGGTATTGATTGGCGTAAGGCATGGCAGGAGCGCAATAAGGCACGTCCTGAGCCTGGCAACAGCGCTTGCTGGGATGCACGCTCAGAGGAATACAGGGAACACAGCTGTAAGTCGTCCTACACAGCCACCTTTCTGAGCTATCTGGCCCTCGACCCTGGTCAAAGCGTCCTGGACATGGGAAGTGGTCCCGGTGTTCTCGCCATTCCTCTCGCGCGCGAAGGCCATCCGGTCATCGCGGCGGATTTTTCTCCCGGTATGCGACAGGCTGCGCTGGCGCGTGCCCAGGAGGAGCAGTTGGACAACCTGCAGGTTAAGGCGCTTGACTGGAATGAGGACTGGATTAAGGCTGGCATCAAGCCCAAGAGCGTAGACGTGGCCATAGCGTCGCGCTCAACCATGGTGGACGACCTGGCCGACGCCTTCCTCAAGCTCGACAGGACGGCGCGCAGCAAGGTAGCCCTCACCATGGTCACCGAATATGAGCCCAAAGGGCACAAGCCTCTGGGGAGCCAGCAGGGAGGCCGCGAGCCACACGTGCCCGACTTTGTCTTTGGAGTCAACCTGCTGCTGCAACTGGGCGCCTATCCGGAACTCCGCTATATCGACATCACTCAGGGCAAGGGGCAGGAGAGCAAAGCACATTTTGTGCGCTGGGCCTACCTCACATGGAAGCCGATAACGAAAGACTGATGCACTACGGGAGGCAGACAACAGGATTCCCGATTTTTAAAGACAATTTCGAACCGATAACCCAAGACCGCATAACGAGAAAGGGCAGCACAATGAAACGAAGCTTTGAACAGGACCTCGCCGACGCCGTGGCCTATCATGGGCACCTCTGTGGCGGGCAGATAATCGGCACGAGGGCGTCGCGGCTGGGTCTGGAGTATTTTGGCATTGAGGACGCTCGGGAGTACCGCGACCTCATCGCCTTTGTGGAGACAGACCGCTGCATCGCCGATGCCGTGAGTTCCGTTGCCAACTGCCACATAGGACGCAGACGCCTCAAGTGGCACGACATGGGCAAGATGGCCGTCACCTTCCACGACCTGAGGAGCAACAGGGCAGTGCGTATCTGTTCCATCAACGAGAACCGGCCCGAAAAGGAGCTTTCCGGCGATGAGCTCGTTGCCTTTTATCTGGCCATCCCCGACGCGGAGTTCTTCAAGGTTGAGGAAGTCGTCGTGCAGCTGGATCGCTTTGACCTGCCCGGCAAACCGCTCCGTCGCGTGCAGTGCGAGGTCTGCGGCGAGCGCGTGCTGGATGGCCGCGATGTTCAGGTAGGCGGGCGGACGCTCTGCAAGCACTGCGCGGGTATCGACACGTATTACAAGGTGCTTTAGTTTCATCAACTATCTGGCAGCAAGGAAGCAGGAATGATTCAAGACAGACGTGTGGCCCTCGTTATGCGTGTGGGTTCCGCAGTACTCACGCTCATGGGCCTGTGCAGCTATATCGGAATATTCGAAGGAGAATTCCGTGCGTCCATGCTCATGTATTACACGATTCAGAGCAACATCCTGGCGCTCGGCCTCTTCATCGGCCTCTCTCTCCGCACCGCCTTTGCAATCAGGAACGACGGCATCAAGGGATCAGCGGGGTATGCCCCGCGCTTTGAGCTGGTCTGCACGATTGATCTGCTGCTCACGCTCGTCGTCTTTTGGGTCATGCTTGCACCCAGCATGTTTACCATGGGAGAAACATCGATTCTGGCGACCTACGAGAACTATCAGGTGCATCTGCTCACGCCGCTCTTCTGTCTTATCGACTGGGTTCTGTTTGCGCCGTCTCGCTCGCTCCGGTTCCGCGATCTCTTCCTCATCTACGTCTATCCGTACTGCTATGTGATCTTCACCTCACTTGCGGGTGTCCTCGGCTACGTGTACCGTTACGGAGCGGACGGCAGCGCCATGCACTACCCATACTTCTTCTTTGATTATGACCTTGTCGGCTGGTACGCGCTGCTTTATATCGCGGGGCTCTCGGTCTTCTTCTTTGTCCTCGGTTGCCTGTTCTACCTCTTCGATCGCAAGGTCAAAAAGCCCCGGCTGTTTGCTGGTCCGACATTCTGCAGGCGTTGAGCGTAATAGGGGGAGAGTGTTGTATCATATGCTGCAGGCTAACCAAACAACCCATCATCAGCAACAGACGGAGTGACAACGCATGGTCATACAGGGGAAGAACAGACGCATCGTAACTTTTGCCAGCAGTATCCTGCTGGCATTCCTCCTCGTTAGTGCACCCTTCCTGCAGAGCTGCTCTTTGCCGGAGCAGGGGCCTGCTTCCAATCCGCCGGCAAACCAGCAAAGTAACGCCGCGTCTGAGCAGCCCTCTGCGTCCAATCCACTGGCGAGTCCTCAAAGCAGCGCCGTGTCTATCCATGTGTTTGATGTGGGAGAGGGACTGGCTGTTTTGATAGACGACGGGGAGTATGAGGTGATAATCGACGGCGGTGAAAAGAGATTCGGAGCGGCGTTCTCGGCCTACCTTGCGTCGTATGTAGACGGCAGCATAGAATACGTCATAGCCACGCACTCCCATGCCGACCACGTAGGCGGCCTTACCCAGATATATGCGGACTATCAGGTAGACCACACCATTTATGGGGATACCGGCACCTCGAGGCAGTACGAGGATTTCGAGAACGCGGCCAAGGCAGAGCCGGGCTCCGATTTCAAGAACGACGAGACCGAGACCATCACCTTGAGCGAGGGAGTAACGCTCTCCATCCTTGATGTCGTGGATGACGATAAGAACACCAATAACAACTCCGTCATATCCGTGCTTGACGCAGGCGGCATAAAGACACTCATCACCGGCGATGCCGAGGAGAGGACAGAAAAGCTGCTTGCCAGCAGTATCGGCGAGGTTACGCTCTTTATCGTCGGACATCATGGCTCCGAGACCTCAAGCTCTCAAGTCTTCCTCGACGAGATACGGCCCGAGTTCGGCATCATCAGCAGCCAGGGCCCCATCAAGGGGAGCTACTATAACCCCGACATCGAGGTACTCAGGCGCCTTGCGGCCCTCGGCACCGAGCTGTACGCTACCTACCGCTCAGGCACCATCGTAGCGACGATAGACGGGGGAAGCATACACCTGTCACCGCCAGCAAGCGAGCGGATAACGCCGGAGAACTATCAGAATGCGGCGTAGTCACAACCTTGACATCAGCGGAAGCGAAGATGCCAAAAAGTCCAGAATAGAAGATCAAACTATTCTATATGGGGACGCTGTTGAAGTATACCTCTTCGGGGCAGATGTCCACGCCATTAGGCCACTCCAAAGATAGCGGACCTACCCTCACAAGCTTAAATATCTCGGGCACCTTCAATGATGACCAGAAGTTGTCCTGCAGGTAAGGTGTTACATCGAATACCCTATGCTCTCCATTCTTGAACTCTACGCGAATGCGGTAATTGTCCAGCGGCTCAGCACTGACTGGTAGCTGGTATTGCATGGTTCAACCCTCCAGCCCCTTGATCGTAATGACGGTGTCATGTTTATTGATGGCAATCCATGCGGCTTTGATTTCATCTTCGCGCAGAGCCACCCAAGCTTCAACATATTTCTGCTGTTTGCGCGGTAATTGTCCAGCGAATATCTCGCCATCAGCGGCAATGGACATATCCTCGCCTCCGTATACGGCATGTACATGAGGCCTTTTATGGGTGTCCATTTCCTTGTATATATAGATGAGGATCCCCAGAAACTGCGATATGAGAGCCATATGATACCTCCTGGTGGCTTGATGACTTTATCAAATGATACCAAACCGCGCCATCGTCTGCACGTGGCGGTGGAGAAAATGTCGTCCACCAAAACGCCAAAACAGGTATACTGCGCTGATGAAACATCCTTGGCAGCCGATATACAATGAGGAATCCCGCCTTCTTATCCTGGGGAGCTTTCCTTCGCCGCGTTCGCGCGAGACGGGCTTTTATACGTGTCACATCTCTTCCGTCCCTGCGCTAGCTATTGTTTGACGGTTCCTGAGTCGTCGCTTCTCAGGTGCCAAACAGCGCCAACAGCCTGGTGAGCACGTTATCGTCGCCTGCGGTATCCGCAGGTTCTTCAGTCGCTGCCTCAGGCTCTGGCACCCCTTCCACCATGAAGATGAACTGAACCTGAGCTACATTGCGGTTTCTGGCATCCACAAAGGACTCGGGTATGTAATCTGTGCCCAGAAAGCTCGAGAACTGCTCTTTGAGGCCCTCGATGAGGTCCTCGTCCAGGTGCAAGGTGCCCTCGTGGAGCAGGGCCGTTCCCTGGGACAGCTCGGCCAGGCCGGCGTCAAAGCTGCCGTAGCTCTCTGCGAGTGTTCGGGCTCCGAGTACGTAGGCAGACACACCGGAGTCAAAGGCGCGGTACTCGCCGGCGAGCAGGCCGAGGCCGGAAGCGCTCTGGGCCAAGCCGGCGTTGATGCTGCCGTACCCATCTCCGAGGCCGGCCAGGCTGTTATACAGGAGGGCCGTATCGAGGTATTGCTGTGCCTGTTGCACACCGTTGCTCGCGAGGGGGAGCTGGTCTATCGCGTTTGTCTTGTAGTTTGCGAGCGCTCCCTGCAACGCGGCCGTTGCCTCCTCGGGAGAAAGATGCCCCGCCACAACCGCGGCCATGATGTCGGGTATCGAGGCACTAATCTGCTCAACGCCGCTCTCGCAGCCTGCCTGCAGCGCGGACTCGCCAGCTTCTGCCTGCGCGAGCAGCGCCGATGCCGCGGCGAGGTCTGGCACACCTCCCACCTGTGCCTCTATGCCCTGCAGGGCCAGATTGATGCCGTTATAGTAGAGCTCTGAGCCGCCGCTGAGCTGTGTGAGACCCGAGGCGACACTTGAAAGGCCACCGGAGATCTGTGAGGATCCCTCGGTGAGCCGTGTGCCCTCCGAGGCAAAGGCAATGAGCCCCTGCTGTATCTGCGCCGAGCCCTGGCCGAGCTCGGTGGTGCCCTGGTCGAGGGAA
>JAIRZP010000186.1 GCA_031267175.1 Coriobacteriales bacterium
CGCGCCCGTGCCGACGGTGAGCTCGTGATTGTTCTGTACGAGGATGCTGCCCTGTTTCAGCTCTGTCTTGGCCGTGGCATCAGAACCTCCGGAGTAATAGTTCGGACCCGCGATGACCGACTCCCTTCTTGTCTGGCCCTCACCAGGATCGGCGAAGATGAAGTCGTAGTTGGTAAAGATAAGGTTATTCTTTTTGCTGTACGGAATCGCCTTGTCATTATCTTTGCGTCCGCCATCATTGAAAATCGTACCGATGGCCGCACTGCGCCTTGTATACAGCGTGCCGGAATGGATAGTGATGCCCGTGTTTATCTCAAGCGTTTTCTTCGAGCTATCGGTGAGATAAAGACTTAAACCATAATAGGAAGACCGACGAATGGAGGTGTATTCATCGTCGCCTGGATAGTAGGTAGCCAGGGTAAGATCGGGCCAGTCGCTCTCAGTAAAATACTGGTTATACGGGTAATCCAAGGTATAATACACGACTCGTCCGACGAAAGTGCCGGTTTCGGTGAGAAGAACACCCTTGCCGCCTTCTTTGGTGTTATAGGGAAAGCCGTCAGTGATTCTCTCATTGGTTGACGTACCTATCACAGTGTTGTCAATCGGATCGATCTGACTGTTTGCAATTTGTTCGGTGTTCTGGGTTATGAGGAACGTGCCGCGTGTGGGGTTCAGTCCAACATACACCAGATCTTGAAAGGTGCCTAATGACGCCAGATACTTATAACTGTAATTATGTGTGACCGTTCCGTTGTTATAATCACCCTTGGCCACTGAGAGCAAGTCGAACTTATAGTTAGCAGGCACATTGTCTTGGGGAGCACGAACTTCGAAGTAGGACCACGATTTATTTGCAGACTGAGCGCCGTAGCGGTACTCCGGCATCCACGTTGCGTTTTCGGCCAAGCCGGGTAAGCTCGCTACGTCCGCCAGTGCCTCGGCTATGCTTTCCTCGCTGTAGTTGAAGTCGGTTTTGATGGCGTCGAAGTACGACAACTGCTGGAGGTAGAGCCAGGTGGAGAGCGTCTCCTCAGTGCCCGCATACTTGGCCGTTGTCGTGATTTTAATCTCATCGCACTTGTCTGAGGTAAACTCCACCGTTGTGGTGGCCGTGCCCATGTTACCGCCGAGTTCCGCCTCGCTGTAACTTCGTACCTCAGGGTATCCGCTACCATCGGGGTACGCATCCTTCAGATCCTCAATAAACTCGTAGGGGTCTTCTATCTCACCGTAGTTGTCTGGCTCATCGCCAGGAGTGATGCTACCCGGTGCTGGTATGCCACTGAGCCAGGTGACGATGCGCGCGTTGACCGACTCCGCCGTGTAGTAGGCCTGCGTCTGGGTGCGGTTGAGGCTGGTGTTATGGAAGTTAAACGAGATGACGGTGCCGATGGAAGCAATCACCAAAGTGAGCACGATGGCGACGACCATGACCCAGACGAGCGTCGAGCCGCACGCGTCCCGCACCTCGAGCCGTCTGCCGTGGCTCTTTCGCGCGGTCATCGTTGCCTTGTCTGCCTGCCTTGCCTGTTTCATGCTCGCATCCATAGTAACCCCTCGTGCCCGCTCGTACCGGTAGCTGCTGCCAGAGAGTATAGCACGTTTTGGGCAAGCAGCCAAGCTGTCAGTACACCCCCAGGTATTGCTCGAACTCGGCCTTGTCGGTGACGGCGTTTTCCGCGGTCTCGCGGGTGATGCGGCCCTGCTTGACGAGCCCGGCGAGGTCGCCGCCGAGGGTGTGCATGCCCACACCCGCGCCCGCCTGCATGGCCGAGGAGAGTTGGTGGAACTTGCCCTCCCGTATCTGCGCCAGCACGGCGTCGGTGCCGATGAGTATCTCGGTGGCCACCGTGCGCCCGCTGTTGTCCGCAAGCGGCAGCAGGGTCTGGGTGATGATGCCGCGGAGTACCCCGGAGAGCTGTGAGCGGATCATCCCCTGGCTGTGCGAGGGATAGACGTCCACGATGCGGTCGATGGTCTGGGCAGCACCCGTCGTGTGCAGCGTGGAGAACACCAGGTGCCCCGTCTCAGCGGCGGTAACCGCGGCGGAGATGGTCTCGTAGTCGCGCATCTCGCCAACGAGGATGACGTCGGGGTCCTCGCGCATGGCGGAGCGGAGCGCGTCGGAAAAGCTCGCCACGTCGCGGTGCAGCTCGCGTTGGTGCACGAGGCAGCGCTTATGCTGATGCACGTACTCGATGGGGTCCTCGATGGTGATGATGTGGGCGGCCCGCTGCACGTTGATGTAGTCGATCATCGCCGCGAGCGTCGTGGACTTGCCCGAGCCGGTGGGGCCGGTAACCAGCACGATGCCCCGCGGTTCGTCGGACAGGCTTTGGATGACGGGCGGCAGTCGGAGGTCTGCCAGCGTGGGAATATCGTCGCGCAGCATACGGATGGCGGCCGCGAGGTGGTTCTGCGCGTGGTACACGTTGGCACGATAGCGGTTGTTTTGGACATCGGAAAAGGAGAAGTCCAGGTCGCGCCCGAGCTCCAGCTGCTCTTTCTGCGCAACGGTAAGCAGGGAGAGGATGGTCTCGCGATAGTCGGCCTCGCTGCCGCTGAAAGGCCCTACCTTAAGCTGCCCCAAATGACGGAAGGTGGGGGCCTGCCGGGCAGTGATGTGCAGGTCGGAACAGTCATTCTGACGTGCGTACTGGGTGAGTTGCTCTATGGTTATGGCTGGCATGCTGCTCCCTTGCTTTTGTGGTTGATTGGAGCGGGGAAAGATTCCTCGACTCCGCTATGCTCCGCTCGGAATGACAGTGGGTGGGTGTGCTACGCTCCGCTCGGAATGACAATAGGGCTAATCTACGGTGTCGCCTATCTTCATGAACTCCTCCATGGAGGTGATGCCGTCGAGCACCAGACTCTTTGCCCGGTCGCGCAGCGTGCTCATGTGCAGTTCCTTGCGCGCGTAGTCATAGATCTGGGACATGGGGGTGTTCTCGGCCACCAGGCGTTGCATACGTTTGTCCACAGGCACTATCTCATGGATGGCGGTGCGGCCCTTGTAGCCGGTGTTGTTGCAGATATGACACCCGCGCCCCACCACCAGCCTGGATACCTCACTGGCCTCGGCGCGCAGGTTGAGCAGGTCCATCTCGCTCGGCGCGTACTCTTCCTTGCAGTGCTCGCATACCTTGCGCACGAGGCGCTGGGCCACGAGCCCCACGACGGAATTGCCCACGAGGTAGCTGGGCACGCCCATATCCTCCAGACGCACGAGCGAGGTGAGGGCGTCGTTGGTGTGCAGCGTCGAGAGCACGAGGTGGCCGGTGATGGCGGCGCTTACCGAGATAGAAGCGGTCTCGGCGTCGCGGGTCTCGCCCACCATTATAATGTCGGGGTCCTGGCGGAGCAGCGAGCGCAGCCCGCTCTCAAAGGTCATGCCCGCCATGACGTTGACCTGCACCTGGTTGATGCCCTCGATGTTGCGCTCCACCGGATCCTCGATGGAAGAGATGTTGACCGGGCGCTGCTTGAAGCGCTCGAGCGCCATATACATCGTCGTGGTCTTGCCCGAGCCGGTGGGCCCGGTGAGGTAGATGATGCCATTGGGGTTGGCGAGTATCTGGAGGAACTTCTCGTAATCCTCTTCTATCATGCCAAAATGATCGGCATGGTCGATGGCCGTATTGGTGGTGAGGAAGCGCATGACCGCCTTCTCGCCGTACACAGTGGGAATAACAGAGATGCGCACGTTGAGGTCAACGCCCTCAAGCAGCATGCGAAAGTGGCCGTCCTGCGGCAGGCGCTTCTCGGCAATGTCGAGGTTGCTCATAATCTTGAGGCGGACGATGAGGGCCGGGTGCACATTGCGGGGGATGTCGGCATAGTGGACGAGCGCGCCGTCTACCCGCATCCTCACCTTGCAGGTCGTGGCAAAGGGCTCAAGGTGCAGGTCGGAGGCACCGGCGGCAAAGGAACGTATCATGAGTGAGTTGAGGAGGTTGACCACCGGCGTGGTGTTGTCGCCTATCTCCATGAGGTTGATGTCATCGATCTCGGGCAGGGCGGCAATCCCGGTGTTCATCTTGCCGATGGCGGCCATGGCCTCCACCTCGGTGTAGTAATTCTTGATGGCCTGTTGCACAGAGACCTGGTCGGCGATGCCGAGCCTGACGGGCTTGCCGAGCACCTGCTCTATCTCGTTGATGGCAAACATGTTGAGGGGGTCGTCGGTGACGAGGGTGACCGTGCCCTCCTCCTCGTGGATAGCGATGGCCGTGGCTCTCTCAGCCAGCTCCCGGGGCACCTCTCCCACGGTTTTGGCGTCGATGACCGCCGTGAGCAGGTTGATGATGGGATACCCGGTCTTATGACTGAGCGCCTGCTGGAACTCCTTCTCGGAGACAAAGCCCAGGTCCAACACGGCCTGGCCGAGCCGTACGTCGTGTTGCCTCTGATAGGCCAGCGCCTCGTCTATCTGCTGGTCGTTGACGTAACCATACTCCTTGAGGAGGTCGCCTATACGAACCTGTCTGGGGTCTGCCATTCCTGCTCCTTTGTTGCCTGGTTGCCTCTTGCTGCCCGTTGCTTGCTTTGGCGAGTGACCAACCTAATCTGTGTCCTGTGCCTTGGGCCTTCTTGCCCGGCTTACGGTTGCTTGACCTCAGCTGCGACATTGGCGTACAGCTTCAAACTCATCGCGTAGGGTTTTCTTTCCGCTTCTTCCGCTTCTTCTTCTGCCTCGGTGCCCAGAATGGGCGGCGTATAGCTGAGGCTTACTATCTTGAGCCAGCTCAAGGGCAGGACTCGGTCGATGAGAGCAAAGTAGTTTGCGTCGTTGCCTACCATGTTCAGCTGCACCGAGTAGACCAATGTCTGGGGCTCAACCGGTGGGGCGCTGGTACCCGCTCCTGTAGTGCCCGCGCTTCCTGCATTCACAGTGTCCCCTTCGCCCGCGCCAAGGACTGCCGCACTGCTGCCCTCGCCTCTCCCACCACCATCATCGGGAGTGCTCCCGTCGTCAGCGCCGGTGGCATCTGTGTCGGGAGCGTCGGTGGCGTCAGTAGGAGTTGTGCCCGCGCTCGACGGCCCGCCTGTGCCTTCGGTGCCCGTGACAAGGTTTGGCGAACTGGCAGATTGTGTTGCATCGCCCGCGCCTGCGGAAACCTCGTCGGTGGGCAATGTCCAGGTAGGCCCAGCCGCTTCATACGTGCCTACCGTCTCCTGTGTAGCGGCGCTCAGGGATATGGCCTGAGCGGTAAAGCCACAGTCTTCAACCAGCGTGGTGAGCATACGGTCGATGTCCTCTGGCAGCTGCGGTGCCTGATACCTGAGCAGGGCCTCGACATGCCGCGTTTCTGCACTGGCAAACAGCTCCTCGTTGACGGGTATGGTCGCAATGGTCTGCTGAGCGGTTGACTGTTCACCCAGCAGTGTCTTCTGCTCATCCACCGCACCAAGCAAGCCGCTTTGCGCAGGAAGCACCAGCAGAAAGAGCAGCGCCAGCGCAACGCCTACGATGGCAAACGACCAGATGAGAACCCTCTCGCGTACACTCAGCCGGCCAAGGAGTCGCCTGAAGCTCTTGAAGACAGAGGGCTTATCGCCGAGCTGTGCCTGCTGTGCATACTGACCGGAAGCCGACTGTGCCTGTGGCCGTGCGCGAGGGTTACTGGAGGTAGAGGGCGTAAACGTGGCCATACTAGTTCTCCTCAGTCTCTTCTACAGGAGGTGCTGGTGCATTGAGCGAACACTCCACGCTAAACGTATAGCTCGGCCTGGTTTCTGTAGCGCTTTCATCTGCGGAACTACCGCTTGACGTTTCATTGTTGGGCGAGGCGGCGGGGGTATCGGATCGGCTCGTAGGCGTAGAGAGCTGCGAGGCAACCGGCACGCTGCCGGAATATCCCGTATAGACCACATCGCTGAACATGCCGCTACTACGCAGTTGTGCAATAAAGGTCGAGATCGAGAGCACGTACTCTGTCGTGCCGCTGAAACTCAGCGTACCGGAGTCGCGCGTGTAGTTAATCGTAGACAGCTGGATGTTGGCGCCCGCCAATTCAACGATTTGTCTGTACTGTGCCGTGCTCAGGTCGGGATACGTTGCAAGATTTTCCATGGGAGTGGCGGCAGTCTCCGCCTGGGCGATCATGGACTTGGCCTCTGTCTCGGTGCTTTGAGCCTGTGCTATCTGCCGGGTGGTATCCGGTGAGTCAAGATACTCCCGAATTGTGTCTGACTGTGCATTGACTCCTGCCGTAACCATGGAGTAGTAGCCAAAGATGCCTACACCCGTCAGTACCACGAGCAGAAG
>JAIRZP010000057.1 GCA_031267175.1 Coriobacteriales bacterium
CGTCAAGCGCATAGGACAGGAGTTCAAGCGAGAGTTCCTCGCTCCCCGCAATGGGCAGCCCTCCGGCGTAGCCATACTCGTAGAGCACGGGAAACGGCGGGTTCTTCACCCGGAAGCCACGGCTTTCAAACTCCGGCCAGTTGTGGCGCGGATAGCAGAACTCCAGGAGGTTGATGCCAAAGATGCCGAGCTCGTCGAGCGTGTCGAGGAGCTCGCGCATCTCCTGGCCCGTCCCGGGAATCACCGGCATCTCCACCATGACCTGCGGGATATAGCTTCGTGCCAGAGCGATATGGCGTAGTGTCTGGGCCAAGGCTTCCGATGGGTCGTCTATCTTGATGCTGAAGCGGATCTCGGTAAGCTGGGTCTTGCTGAGGGCTTCAAGCAGATTGGTGTCGAGCCGGTCGCCCGTCGTATACAGGCGCGTGTAGGCGTCAGGATACCGCGCGCGAACCGTCTCAAAGAAGCGAACCGTCTCCTCTGCGTGCACGAGCGGCTCTCCCCCCGTGAGTGCAATATGCGAGACGGGGGCGTTTAAAGCGCCGTATGCGTCGAGCTCCGCCTGCCAGTCTTTAAGGCCACGGCGCTGCTCAGCATAGTCGTGTTGATTAGGGTTGAAGCAGAAGTAGCACTGTCGGTCGCACAGGAGCGAGAGCAGAAAGGTCTTGCTGCCCCGGTCTCCCGTACAGGCAACGCAGGCACTGGAGAGGCTGTTCACAGATATGCTCGCTCCCCCATTGCGCAATTGGGCACCGCGCTCCTGCAAGCGGGCGATCGCACGGGCCTTGGCAGCTTCATCCGTGCAGGTATCCGCAAAACGCACGCCCTGCTCTTTGAGGCCCGCGATGTATTCAGCCTCTATCGTGTCATAGAGCGCTACCCGTGGCGGAAGAATATCGGGATTTTGCAACATATCACCTCTCAATCCGCTGAGTATAGCATATAATGAGTGTCATATGACTATAGAAAGTTCTAACAAACAGGAGATCCAGGAGAATGCATGTCTGAGAATCGTTGGCTCTACCGGGCATCGCTCTATGAGCTGCTTGCCCAATCCTTCTTGTATACTACACCAGCACTGGCAGAAGCCCTTACCAGCGGTGAGTACGCTGAGGCGCTGAGCGAGCTGCTGGCACTCAACGGAATTGCGGTACCGCAAAGCGTAGACGGAAACGAGTATGAGAATAAGGTTGAGGGAAAGGGGGAGAGTAAGGATAAGAGCACGGTCGTAAAGGCACTGCTCCCCTATGAAGGGCGTGCGAGCGACGAGGTGCTCCATGAATTGCGACGCGATTACACCCGGGTGTTCATAGGCAGCAAAGATCCGCTCGTGCCGCCCTACGGGGGAGCCTGGTATGCCCTGGAAAGGGGATTAAAGCCCCTGCTCTTCGTTGGCAAGGAATCCCTGGCGGTGGAGCGCTTCCTGCGCCGATGCGGCGTCGTACAGCCGGAGGGGACAAACGAACCGCTCGACCACATAGCTTCTGAGTTGGAGTTCCTCCAGTACCTCTGTTTCCTCAAAGCCGGAGCAGCTGCTCCGCCGGAAACGGCAGATATAGACTCAGGCGACTATGCAACCTTCTATCACGACCACTTCAGATGGTTTGCCCAACGCTTTGCAGACAACGCTATCAAAGAATGCCGCGCCCCCTTCTTCATAGCAGCCGCCCAGGTGCTGCTGGCCCTGCCGGAGGAAGCAGGAGAGTAAGGAGAAGAGACAGCCCCGTCACTCTACGATCTCGGCTCCAACATCCCTGCCGCCCCATTCTTCGCCCACCCTTTCACCTTCCCAGGCAGCAAGTAACTCATCTATAGTCTTCTTACGACGAAACGACCGCGTCTTGATTACCCTTAACTGAGCCTCCACTTCGCTGCGCGCGGTGCCGCCGAGGCTGGTGCGGGCTGCTACGACGTTTCTGATGTCCAAGACCTCCAGGGCATCTGGGGTAAAGGCCTCGGAGAACTGCTGGAGTTCGTCCAGAGCCAGCTCGTCCAAGCGCTTCTGGTGTTGCTCTGCGTAGAGTACCACCCGGCCTACGACTTCATGCGCATCGCGAAAGGCCACTCCATGCGCCGTGAGCCAGTCGGCCAGGTCGGTTGCGGCCATGTAGCCGCCCTGTGCGGCCTCAAACATCCGCTCGGTGTTGACGCACATGGTATCGATCATGCCGCGCACGGCAGCGAGGCAGGCAGTAAGCGTATCGTGGGCATCAAACAGGCCCTCCTTGTCCTCCTGCAGGTCTTTGTTATAGGCAAGCGGCAGCGACTTGAGCGTGGTGAGGATGCTCAGCAGGTCGCCATACACGCGGCCGGTCTTGCCACGGGTCAGTTCTGCCAGGTCGGCGTTCTTCTTCTGCGGCATGATAGACGAGCCTGTGGTATAGGCGTCGGAAAGCGTGATGAAGCCAAACTCCTCTGTAGACCAGAGTATAAGTTCCTCACAGATACGCGAGAGGTGCAGCATGCCCATGGCTGCGGCGTAGATAAAGTCGCAGGCAAAGTCGCGGTCGGAGACGGCGTCCATGGAGTTGGGAATGACCCGCGAGAAGCCGAGTGCAGAGGCTGTCTCCTCTCGGTCAATGGCATGGGGAGTACCGGCC
>JAIRZP010000191.1 GCA_031267175.1 Coriobacteriales bacterium
TCGAGGATTGTCACCCGTCCGGTAACGAGCGCCTTCTCAGCTGTTGCGGCAAAGGCCTCGGCAGTGCCTGAGACGCTGCTTACCAGGAGTGCGTCCACCACCATCCGCTCACCAATACGCTCATAGTCGAGCTGTTGTATCTGCGCGAGACAGGCATCCATGGCTGCCGCGTCTGTATCGTCGGCAAGCCGCACGGCGTAGAGTGGTTTGCTCACAAAGGTCTTTTCATGGCGCATGAGCACGGTCTCACCGCCGAGCTCACAGGAGGCATCGCCCGAGCCGACCCGCACGGTACGCATGGGTGGCGCGGTTGCCTCGCTCAACTGGTCGAGGACATCCTGTGAGAGATGGGGGCATTGGGTGATCTCTGCTGCTCCCTGCGCGACTTTCATGGAAAAGGCCATGCAGGTGGGCACGCCACATTCCTTACAGTTGGTCTTGGGTGTGAGCTTGAAGATGTCGAGGCCTTTGAGCGCCATGCTCACTCACCTCCTTGCAGTATCGTCGTTGCTCCTGTTGTACTCATCGCTCGCCCTCGCCCTCATCTGTGGTGAGAAGGCCTATGAACTCCGCGATGGTAGACACGCTCTGGGGATGTCGCAGGATGACGGCGTTTGACCCGGAAGCGAGACAGGCAGCCGCGGTAACCACCTCCATGTAGATGCCACGCTCTTCGCTAGAGCCCCACAGTGGGTATTCTTCCTCGCTGGCCAGGGTCTCCTTGGTGCCCCAGGCATCCTTGCCAACCGGCGTGATGATAGGTACCTGCAAGGCCACGTCATTTTGCGCCAGCGCTGCGGCTTTGACGCGCTCCATGGTGCTGGCAACGTATTCAAAGCCGTACCCGGCCGCAGCCGTGCCGATATTCATGGCGATGGCGGAGTTTGCTATGCCCAGTTGACTGAGCAGCAGATTGAGTTGCTTGGCAAGGTTTATGTCCACGGCAGACTCGGCGGCGAGCTTCTGGCCCCAGGCCAGGGCAACCCCGGTGCCTATAGCCTTGTAGCTGTCTTCGGTGGCAGAGAGGAAGAGTATGTTCCTGCCCTCCAAGGCCTCGGCGAGGCGTTGAAAGAGTTCTTCGTCCTTTTCGGTGTTACCGCTGCCAGCAATACAGAGGGGCAGCGGGCAGGCCTCGGAGACAGCTTGGGCAAGGGCGGCACAGTCCTCCACGTTCCTGTCCATACCCACAGGGTCGGCACCCTCAAAGCTCAGACATACGAACTCTGCCCCGGGCATGGCCCCGGCACGTTTTGCCATGCCTGCAATGTCGTCGTCGTTGGCATAATGCCCCTGCAGGCCTACGTTCCAGTGTTCTGTTCCCAGATCCGAGATCTCCACTCCCACACGGGGAGGATTGGCGAGTGGCCCGTCAAAGGTATAGAGCGGCCATACGTTCTCGCCACCCAGCTGCACGGCAGGCCCGTGCCCAAACTCCAACACTCCCACAGACACGTTGAACTCCTTCTTTTTGGCCTCAAAGGGCATGTGGCTTCACTCCTCTCGATACTCCAATCCCCTGTGCTCAGGAAAGGGTCTGTACAAGTACGAGCCCGGACAAGAGCGCAGGCAATACGAACAGTGCAAACACTCAGGCGAGAAAACGCGGTGCACCTACAGACCCAGCTTCTTACCGATTGCATCCACCGCTCTGCGTACAGGATTATCACTTGGCAGCGACACGGTGGGGCGGCCTTCGGCATCGTAGTGGTAGACCGTTTCATCAGAAGGCACCACCCCGATACAGCCAAGCTTTTGCAGCGCTATCTCTTCTCGTATACCCGGATCCAGGTCCTCACGAAGCGAGCCGGGTGCGCGATTAATGATGAGGCCCACTGTTTGGGGCCTGAGTCCCAACTCATCAGCCATGACACCGAGGCGGCCAGCTGCCTGGACTCCACGACGCGAGCAGTCGCTCACGAGCAAAAGCACGTCCATCTTGGGCAGAATGCCGCGGCTGATGTGTTCAAGCCCGGCCTCGTTGTCTACCACGA
The DNA here is from genome assembly GCA_031267175.1 of Coriobacteriales bacterium. Classification (GTDB taxonomy): domain Bacteria; phylum Actinomycetota; class Coriobacteriia; order Coriobacteriales; family UBA8131; genus WQXH01. The sequence continues at coordinate 1,992 of JAIRZP010000191.1, forward strand.
TGTACTCGTAGTCTCTGGCATATTTGGCAATAAGCGTCTTGAGCAGGCCATTGACGTAGCAGTAACAGCCCTGGCCCTGCGTGCGACCCATGACGAGCAGGTCGTAGGAGCCGGCCTCAAGCAGCGCGTCGCCAAAAGAGAACTCCGCGTAGTCCTGTTTGGACACACCAGTGGGAAGGGTGCTGGCACCGTCAAGCTCGGCGTGGGCGATGGCCTCCCGTATCTCGCCCAGGGTTTGCCCTGCCTCCACACCCAAGACCTCATTGAGGTTTGAGTTGGGGTCGGCATCTACAGCAAGTATCGGGCCTTTGCCCTCGTGTGTCAGCCTGTCTATGAGCAGGCCCGCTATCGTTGTCTTGCCGGTGCCGCCTTTGCCAGCGAACGCAATCGTCTGTGCCATGAAGCCCTTTTCTTTATGCCGGTTGCAGCGCAGTTTCCGCTGCCGGTTCAATCAACAACACGCCACGCGTCAGGTCCGCGGACCTGAGCGAGCCGGGTACCACCGTGGCCTTGCCCAGGATGTCGGTCATGATGACGCTGCCGTCCTTTTGAGCAACGGAGGCGACCATCTGGGCCAACACAGCTCCCTTCTCGCTGTGCGCATACGCGGTTGAGATGCACATGGTTACTCGCTTCTGCCGTCTACAGCTGCTCTACCGCAGCGGCGAGTTCGGCATTGCCCTGTACGTAATGCGCGAGTGCACGTAAAACCGCCTCCGCCGACGCGGGATATCCGGCATCTTGTAGCTGGGTCACCAGCCCTTGAAGTTCTTTTATATGGTGCATGTTATGCTCAAGCATATAAGCAAGGAGGAAGGGCGCGGGGGATGCCCCTTCTTCTCCCTCCGTATGCGTGTGCGTGTGGCCGTGTATGTGGTCAGGCGTGGCATCAAAGCCAGGCAAGTGCTGGTGACTATGTGGTTCGTCATGCAGAGTTACGTTACTCATAGATGCCACTCCTCAGCTGTTTTCACCCGTTAACCGATTACATGCTTGACTTACGATTAACAAATCGGATGACACGAGTCTAATGCCTGTGAGGCCTGTCTCCCTCTACAATCAGCTAAGTTGCAACTATTGCCTCAAAGAGTAACGTTAAAAATGAGGGTGAGCGCGGATCGTGAGCACGCGCGCGACAGCAGCGTTGACAGCAGCGTTTTGACGGAATCCTTGACAGAATGCTTGACAAGATTCACATGGCAGTCAAAACTTACTCGTCCATCTCCGGTTTCTCCGCCTTCTTATGGAAGGCCCACCAGTACATGAGGCCTACCAGTACGGCGCCGCCGACGATGTTGCCGAGCGTTACCATACCGAGGTTGTAGAAGACCCCTGCCAGGTCAAGGTTGGGGAGCGCGGAGGGGTCTACCGAGGTTGCGCCCGTCGTCTTAAGCAGAAAGCCCATGGGGAGAAAGAACATGTTGGCAACGCTGTGCTCCGCGCCCGCCGCAACAAAGGCGGTGATGGGGAAGATGATGGCAACGAACTTG
>JAIRZP010000092.1 GCA_031267175.1 Coriobacteriales bacterium
ATTTCACTACAAAGGACAAGAACAGGTACCGGCTTATGCTCAACCATGTCTGGGACTTGAAGTACTCGGTAGAGGACGTACAGGCAGGGCGCTTCAAAGAGCTTATGGAGCACTCACAAGCAGATCTTGCACAAAGCAGCATATACGCCATCGAAGACTCCGACTACATCAGGTTCTTTGAAAACGAGGTCTCTGGAACCCAGCCAATAGAGAAGATTGTACATTACGTCATGACAGATGCCGCCAATACGCTCCTTGAATTTCTCACAGTTCGCGAACCCGTCCTGGCGAGACTTTGAGAGTCTAGCCTCAATGCTTTTGGGAAGCAAGCTGGGAGTAAAGAGCACAGGCCTGGGCGGTTCAGTAAACACGCAGTAGTAAGGAGTCTTACATGGGAAAATTGAGGAACTGTGAGTTCATCATGGACATAGAGTGGATTGATGACATAACAGGAGAGAATCAGTATTTTGAAATACTGTTCACCACAAAAGACAATAAGCGGTACAAGTTTCTGTTTGATGGTGTCTGCGGCTTGAGATACTCAATTGCGAACGGCTATCCCTATGAATTCAACCAGGCAAGAACCCAGCTTCCCAAGGATGATGATACCGTGAACAGCAGCACATACCTCGTCGAGGACTCTGACTACGTTAAATCTTTCGAGAAGCAAGCAGTAGGAAAGTGTCCAATTGGTGAAATCAAGGACTACATCATAACGGACATGGGACGATCCGGTACAGTCGTAGAAGTTCTCACAACCAGTAAGCCTGTCCTAGTGAGGATGTAGGGGCAGGCTGCAGACGACCCTGATCTCGAAGAGGCGATAGCAAAGGCCAAGGCCAAGGTGGAGCATTGGTAGCGTCGATACAGGAAGATAGTATTACCATTAATCTGCTGCCACCACGCCCTTTGAAACACACTTCCTGCCCAGTGCTACGTGGTTCGTGGTGGTGTAGCGCTTTCTCTGTTCCGGAATATTGGCAAAGTTATCTCTTGAAAGCGTACCCCCTGCCAGCATCCCTCGCACACTACCCCAAAAAAACGGTCTTTTCTCGCCCAAAAGGCTCTTTACAGAAGGGCCTGAGACCTGTACACTGAGAACATCTTCAGGGCAGGGTGCAAGTCCCTACCGGTGGTTACAGCCCACGAGCCAGAAGGAAGTGCCTATTGGCTGCTTCCCTGAGCATGATTCGGTGCGATTCCGAAGCCGACAGTATAGTCTGGATGGAAGAAGATGTTGTCGCCTGAGCACCGGCATCAGCAGGTTTGATGCGTAGCAGCTTATCCGTCATCTGAAAGCCCTGAGCAAGACCGTTACAGGGAAGGAATGATGACAGACTCTCAGTACATGCAAAGAGCGCTTGAGCTGGCCGCCCTCGGCGGAGGCTGGGTCAACCCCAATCCGCAGGTAGGCGCTGTGCTTGTCAAGGACGGCCGCAGTATCGGTGAGGGTTATCACGCGCGCTTTGGCGGGCCACACGCCGAGCGGGAGGCGCTCGCTTCCTGCGAGGAGTCTCCGGAACATGCGACGCTGTACGTGACCCTGGAGCCCTGTTCCCATACGGGAAAGACACCGCCGTGCACCGAGGCCATCATCGCGAGCGGCATCTCCCGGGTGGTAACGGGGTCGGACGATCCCAATCCGCTCGTGGCAGGCGGTGGCATTGCCCAGCTGCGCGCGGCAGGCATCGAGCTTACGACCGGTTGCAGGCAAGTGGAGTGTGACCGGCTCAACCGTATCTTCTTCCACTTCATTCAAAACAAGACGCCGTACACCCTGCTCAAATACGCTATGACCGCCGACGGCAAGGTGGCAACGCGTAGCGGGGCCTCACAGTGGATAACGGGCGAGAAGGCGCGCGCGGATGTCCACCTGCTCCGCGGACGCTACGCGGCCATCATGGTGGGCATTGGCACGGTACTGGCGGACGATCCCCTGTTGAACTGCCGGGCGCCGGGCGGGCATAACCCTCTGCGTGTCATCTGCGACTCCGCGCTCAGGATTCCCCTTGATTCGCAGATTGCCCGGACTGCCGAGAGTCTGCCCACGCTCATTGCGACCCTGTCAACGGACGCAGACAAAAGGCGGCAGCTTGAGGCCTTGGGCCTGGAGGTCGTCGTTGCGGCAGGGGAGGGCACCGGGAGTCCGGTCGAGCTGGATGCCGGAAATCATGACAGGCCGGATGACAAGCAGAATGCTGATAAGGACGATGGGAAGTATGCTGGGGAAGAGGCAGGGAAGAATGCCGAGCCGGGTGCCAAGAGCAACGCCGGGATGAGCACCTGTGGAGGTGGCGAAAGGCAGCAGGTCAATCTCCCGGCCCTGATGGCGTTGCTCGGTGGGCGCGGGATAGACAGCGTGCTGCTTGAAGGGGGCTCAAGCCTGCAGGGAACCGCCCTGGACGCAGGCGTCGTACACGCCGTGCGTTGCTATATAGCGCCCAAGCTGTTCGGCGGCAGCGCGGCGCCCTCTCCCCTTGGCCGATCTGGTGTCACAACCCCTGATGAGGCTTGGAATCTGGTGCATACCCGCGTGGAGTCCTTCGGCGATGACCTGTGTATGGAAGGCGAGGTGGCCTAGATGTTTACCGGAATAATCGAGGCAGTCGGCACCGTACAGGCGGTGAGAAAGGCAGGAGCGTCGTCTGCGCTCACCTTGGAACGGCCCAAAGGGTTTGATGATCTGAAGCTGGGCGACTCCGTTGCGGTGGACGGTGTCTGCCTCACGGTATCCCGCCTCGACGCGGGCAGCTTTACGGCCGATGTCATGCACGAGACGCTTGAGCGTTCCTCTCTCGGCGCACTCCGGCGGGGGAGTAGGGTCAACCTCGAACGGGCGCTTCTCGCGACGGGACGGTTTGGCGGGCATATCGTCTCGGGGCACATCGATGGCCGTGGCATCATAACAAGGATCGAGCAGGACGACAACGCGCGCTGGTACACCGTCGAGGCGGACGCGAGCATCCTGCGGTATGTCGTCGTCAAAGGCTCCGTTGCCCTCGATGGCATCAGCCTCACCGTGGCAAAGCTCGGCCCTCGCAGCCTGAGCGTGTCGATTATTCCGCACACCGCAAAGGAGACCACGCTGAGCTCCAAGCGCGTGGGAGACACCGTCAATATCGAAAACGACGTGATAGGCAAGTATGTCGAAAGACTTCTCACCTTTTCGGAAGCAACAGACAAGCAACTCGCAGGCACAACCGCGGCAGACACCGCGGCCACTACGGCAGGCATCGCAACAGACAAGGCAGGAAGCACCGCAGGCAGCACCGGCAGGATAACCGCGGAGTTCCTCACCCAGAACGGCTTTTAGGAGACACTATGACGTACCAAACAGAAGAAGAAATCCGAGAACAGCTTGACACGATAGCAGACGCACTCGCGGCCCTGCAACAGGGAGAACAGATACTCGTCATTGACGATCACGATCGGGAGAATGAGGGCGACCTCATCTGCGCTGCCGAGTTTGCCACGACAGAAAACGTGAACTTCATGGCCACCTACGCCAAGGGGCTCATCTGTATGCCCATGAGTGCCGAGTATTGCAGCCGCCTTCAGATTCCGCAGATGGTTGCCGACAATACCGACAACCACGAGACGGCCTTTACGGTCTCTATCGACCATAAGGACACCAAGACGGGCATCTCTGCCGCCGAACGCTCTCTCACGGCGCTCAAATGTGTGGAGGACGATGCACGACCCGAGGACTTTCGTCGTCCCGGTCATATGTTTCCGCTGCTTTCCAAGGAGAACGG
>JAIRZP010000171.1 GCA_031267175.1 Coriobacteriales bacterium
TGAGCATAGCCCGGCCGCTGCACGTGCGGTTTATCGAGTATATGCCGGTGGGAGACAGCTGTGGTGGCGAGGGACTGGGCTGGACCGAAGCCGATACCATACCCAATGAGGAACTCATCGCGCTCGTCAACGCCGAGGCAGAGGCTGCGGGCCTCGGCAGCCTCGAAGCAATCACCGAGCGCTCCGAGACTCCCGACGGCTGGGGGCCGGCGCGCTACTATCACTTCAAAAATGCCCAGGGCACGATTGGCTTTATCAGTGCGCTCAGCCGTCATTTCTGTGGTGAGTGCAACCGCCTGCGTCTCACGGCGGAGGGCATGCTGCTCCCCTGTCTTTTCAGCGACACGCAGTATGATGTCAAGACCGCCCTGCGCTCGGGCAGCTCGGATGCGGTGCGCCAGGTCTTGCAGGAGGCCCTGGGGAGCAAACCGGACGAGCATCATCACCGGGTGGGAACCGAACGCCTGATGCACGAGATTGGCGGGTAGCGGAACCAAGCGGAACAAGCAGAACGCGAGAACAGGCAGACAGCAGAACACGCAGAAGGCGGAGCAGGGGAGAACCCGGCAGCTTTGAGTTTAAGGAGATAGCTATGCACGAATTGTCCCACACCAACGCAAAGGGCGAGGCCCGCATGGTGGACGTAGGAGAGAAGGCCGAAACCAGCCGTCTCGCACAGGCCGAAGGGTTCATTACCATGGCTCCCGAGACACTCGCGATGATCGTCGAGGGCGCGGCACCCAAGGGCGACGTGCTGGCCTGCGCCCGCGTTGCCGGTATCATGGGCTCAAAGCGCACCTCCGACCTCATTCCCCTGTGTCACCCTCTTGCCATCACCAAGAGCGCGGTGGATCTCACGCCGTATGCCGCCGGAGAGCGCCCCGATGGCAAGGTGGGCCTGCACGTACGGGCCACGCTCGGTGTGACCGGAAAGACCGGGATAGAGATGGAGGCCCTCACGGCGGTGAGCGTTGCCTGTCTCACCATCTACGATATGTGCAAGGCCGTCGACCGCGGCATGGAGATAACGGATATACGCCTGCTGCATAAAGAGGGCGGCGCATCAGGCACCTGGGACAGGGAGGCACAGCGCGATGAAGCTTAACGTGGCCATCATAACCTGCTCGACCACCCGTAAGTTTGCTGAGGACACGGCGGGAGCAGCCCTCGCGGAGCGCATCAGAGCCCAGGGCTGGACGGTGCGCCTGCACGTGGTGGTGCCAGACAAGCGTGACCGCATCGCCCAGGCCATCGTGGATGCCTCTGCCGTGTGTGACATAGTCCTTACCTGCGGCGGGAGCGGCCTCTCGCTCGAGGATGTGACCCCCGAGGCCACAGCCGATGTGTGCGAGCGCAACGTGCCGGGCATCGCTGAGGCCATGCGGGCATTGAGCATGGAAAAGACCCGCAGGGCCATGCTCTCCCGTGCCGTCTGCATGCAGCGCGGTGCAACGCTCGTGGTCAACCTGCCGGGCAGCCTCAAGGCCGCAACCGAGTGCTTTGACGCAGTTGCCGATCAGTTCGAGCACGCCGTGCAGATGACCGCTGGAGGTGGCCACTGACTCACGTTGACCCCCACTTTTCCCCGAAAGTGGAAAAAAATGGTAAAAAGTGTTGCATTGCGGTATGTAGTGGTATAGAATCGTGAACACAAGCTGTTCAGGAAGCAATACTTATACCAAGGAGAGAACGCAATGGCAGGCCTTAAAGGCAGATATGACGGCAGAGTCGATGCCAAGGGGCGTGTGTCAATTCCCTCCAAATGCCGCAAATTGCTTCCTGAACAGCTTGTTGTGGCCAAGCATCCCAATAAGAAGCTTCCGGCGCTCGTCCTGTATCCCGAGGAAGGCTATGACCTGTGGTTCGACCGGCTTCTGGAGTCCAAGGGGGGCGCCAGGGCAAACGACGAGATGCAGGACAGGCTCATCGACGAGTACTATCAGGATTCGGGCAACGTGGAACCCGACGACCTGGGCCGTATCACCATTCCGTCCTATCTTCGTGAATATGCCGGTATCAAGCATACCGTCGTCATAACGGGGGCTCGCGACCACCTCATCATCCGCACACCGGAGGCTTTGGCAAAGAGCCGCGCTGGCTTTGCGTCCAACCCTGTGTACGATACGCCCGCCTCAGGCTCTGGCGCCGCAGCGCCCTTGCCCGACGCTGGCAAACCCCTTGAAAGACCCGCAGCAGACCCCGGTAATACTCCTTCTGAACCTCTCTCGTAAGGCAGCTCTTTGACAGGTGAATATCGGCATATCCCCGTTATGCTCCGCGAGAGCAGACAGGCCTTGGCCCTCAGCCCCGGCGAGATATACTGCGACTGCACCCTGGGGGGAGCAGGACACGCACTCGCCATCGCAGAGGACCTCGCGCCGGACGGCCTTCTCATTGGCATTGATCAGGATGCTTCTTCGCTCGCAGAAGCGCTCTTGAGGATTTCTCAAACACAGCTTGCAATACACTACGAAATCCTCAAGGGCAACTTCTGCGATTTGGACCAGCTCCTGCTCGATGCCCGTATTGTGGGCGTTGACGGGATACTCTTTGACCTGGGAGTCTCCTCACCGCAGATAGACCTACCCAGCCGGGGCTTTTCCTATGCTCAGGAGGCCCCCCTTGACATGCGGATGGATCCGGGTACACAGACCTTAACCGCAGCAGAGATCATCAATAGCTACAACGCAGCAGATCTCACCCGAATCCTCCGTAACTATGGCGAGGAGCGTTGGGCCTCACGCATTGCGGCGCGCATTGTTCAAAGCCGTGCCTCCGCGCCGCTTGAGACCACCACCCAACTCGCAGCGCTCATCAAAGAGGCCATTCCGGCAAGCCAGCGCAGGGAGGGAGGCAATCCGGCAAAACGGAGCTTTCAAGCCTTGCGCATTGCCGTTAACGGGGAACTCGACGCGCTCACCCGTGGCTTGGACGCGGCTCTCAGATGGCTTAATCCCGCGGGGAGGCTTGTCGTTATCAGTTATCACTCACTGGAAGACCGCATTGTCAAGAGGGCTTTTGCCCGCGCGGCGCAGGGATGCGTCTGCCCACCGGACCAGCCGGTCTGCACCTGCAACCACCACCCGATACTCACCACTGTCAGCAAGAAGGCACTCCTGCCCACGAGCGAGGAGAGAGAAAGCAACCCGCGGAGCCGGAGTGCCAGGCTCCGTTTTGCGGTCAAGGCCGACAAAACCAGGCGAGAGGCCTGGGCAGGCCCTGAGCAGCTACAGAGATAGAGACAGGAGCAGGCAGAGAAAGATGGCCCGAAGTAATCTGGCATATAAGCAGGAAGCAGAGGCAGAGCGCACTCACGCGCAGCCTATCCCGTTGCCACGCCCCCGCCTTCAGGCTATCGAAGGCAGGGGAAGGAGTGCTCAGGCCCAGCCGCGCACGGCGCCCTGGCTACGCACGCTCGTAGCGATGAGCGCCGCGGTGCTGATAGTCCTGGCCACGGTCTCCGTTGCCCGTGTCAGCATTGCCAACGCCACCGTTCAGATGATGCAGACCGCCGAACAGACCAGCGCCGCTATCGAGCAGGCGCGGGCGGTAGGCCTTGAGCTGGAGGTACAGCACTCGCTGGCTAACAACCCCACGAGAATCCAGGACAACGCGGCCTCGCTCGGTATCCTGCCTGCGGGGCAGCCCGCCACCATCCCGGCCAGAGCTGGCTTTTCGGCTTTGACCCTGGACCAGATGGAGCGTGCGGCCGAGGAGGCCAGAGCAGCCGAGATTGCCCAGATGCAGGGCTCAGGGGAGCAGGTAGAGCCATGAGCGCCACCAAAGACAGAGCCCAGCGGGCAGCGGGCGGCAGTGCGCCCTTCTTTCTCAGGCGCGACGGAGCCATTCTCCTGCTGTTCTTTCTCCTGGCCGTGGCGCTCTGCGTGCGCCTCTTTACCCTGACGGTCGTGGACGCGCAGGAGCTCTCCGAGGAGGGCTCCGAGGTGCGCACCTCAGAGATAACCCTCACAGCCCGGCGCGGCACCATCTATGACCGCAACGGCAATGTCCTGGCCACGAGCGTAGATGCCACAACCATCTATGCCAATCCGTCCAAGATAGACGAGCCCCGGCACACCGCAGAGATACTGCACGAAGTCCTCGGCGGCACTACGCAGGACTACTATGACGCGATAGTCGCCGATTCCGAATCGACCTTTGTCTACATCGCCAAAAAGGTCGATCCCGAGCTTCAGCAGGCCCTGCAGGATGTCAATCAGGGCTATATCAACGAGGAGGTCGTGGCCATCCGGGCACGGGGCGACGACATTCCGCCCGAAATCATCACGCCGCTCACCGGTATCGAGTTTTTGCCGGACACCCGCAGGGAGTACCCCAAGGGTGCTACGGGTTCGCAGATAATCGGTGCGGTCAACGACGAAGGCGTGGGCGTGAGTGGGTTGGAGCAGTGCTACGACAGCATCCTCTGCGGCGTTGATGGCATGCGGGTGATAGAGGAGGCCAAGCAGGTGAGCCAGAACAGCAGCCCGCTCCCGATGATCGACAGTGTGGTGGAGGATGTGGAGCCCTTCCCCGGCAGCGACATCATCATCTCCCTTGACATTGAGGTGCAGCAGTTTCTGGAGTTGAACCTTCAGGCTGTGGCCAGCCAACGCGGGGTGAATAATGCCTCTACCATGCTCCTCGACGGGTCTACGGGCGAGATTGTCGCCACGGCTTCGATTCCGCTCTACGACCGCGACGCCATCACCGCCGAGGAGGCAGAGCGCGGGGCCACCAACGCCAAGGCCATTACGCTCCCCTACGAGCCAGGCTCAACCTTCAAGGCCCTCATCGCCGGCATGACCCTGGAGCAGGACCTCATGACAGCGGACGATACGCTCTTCTGCCCGTCCTCCCTGGACATCTACGACAAGACCATCAAGGATTCCGTCGATCGCCCCGACATGGATATGAGCCTGCGCCAGATCGTTGCCAACTCCTCCAATATCGGCGTAAGTCTGCTCGAGATGCAGCTGGGTGACGAGCTCTTCTACGACTATCTCACGAGGATAGGCTTTGGTGAGCTTGCGCACGTTGATTATCCGGGTGAGACCGCCGGAACGCTCGCCTCTGTGGAGGAGTGGTCACCCGTACAGGCGGCAAACATCGCCTTTGGGCAGGGGCTCGAGGTCAGCCTCCTGCAGATGGCCAGCATGTACGGCGCTATCGCCAACGATGGCGTCATGGTGCAGCCTCACTTCCTCATCGCACGGCCCCAGTACGATGTGGAGCTGAGCTACGGAGAGAAGCAGGTCTTTGATGCCCAGACCACCCGCGATCTGGAGGAACTCCTGCGCAGCTGTGTCACCGAAGGCTACGGCGTCAATGCCGCCGTTGAGGGCTACGAGGCGGTGGGCAAGACCGGCACGGCGGAGATAGGCAACCTCGACGGTGGCTACGGCGGCGCTCAGGGCAACTACGTCTGTTCCTTTGTTGGCTACCTTGACAACTCAACGAGCAACTACGTCTTCATGAGCAGCTTTGAGAACCCGAGCAACTACGCCAACTCGCCGGCTACCACCTTCTTTTCTGTGGTCATGTCCTTTGTGGCCAATCGCTACATGATCCAACCTGAGGAGGAGGCAGCTGTTGCGGTCAAGACAGAGGCAGAGGAACCCAGCCTGGAGCAGGACAACGTCACTCCGCCCGATTCTCAAAGCGGTACAGCCTCCCCGGGCACGGACCTGGCCGTTATCCCTCCCACGCCAAAGGACTGGCTTTTGGACACCTCCGGCTGAGCAGGGCTTGGACAGACCGCCGGCTGGACACGCCTCCCGGCAGGACCCATCACGTGAGATAAGGTAGAATTACCCCTCTATGAAACTGACCATCGAGCAAGTCATCACGCATGCGGACAGCGAGTTGCTGGTTCCTCCCCTGGATACCCGTGCGGTTCTGCGTGTGTTGACCTGGGACTCTCGCCGGGTCGTGCCAGGCAGCCTCTTTGTGGCCCTTATCGGTGAGCAGGCCAATGGCAACAGCTATATCGTGGAGGCCATTGAGGCCGGTGCCGGGGCGGTTATCGCGTCGGAGACCCCCTCGCCTTCTGCGCTGGACGCTGCGCGTACCCACGGCGCTGCCCTCATGCAAGCGCGCGACAACGACGTTATGGCGGCCCTGCAGCAGCTGGCCCGGGCCTGGCGAAGCGAGCTTGCCTCTACGGTGGTGGGGATAACCGGGTCTTCGGGCAAGACCACGACCAAGGACCTCATAGCCGGTGTCCTGGGTGCACATTTCAACACGCACGCAACTCCCGGCAATCGCAACAGCGAGCTGGGCCTTGCCCAGACCATCCTCGATGCCACGGAGCTTCACGAGCTCATCGTCTGCGAGATGGGTATGCAGGCACCGGGGGAGATAGCCCTGCTCTGCCAGGCCGCCCAGCCGCATATCGGCGTGGTGACCAATGTGGGCGTGGCGCATTGCGAGCTGCTCGGTTCACGAGAGGCCATCGCCCGCGCCAAGGCGGAGCTTCTCGAAAGCCTCCCCGACAACACCGGCGTTGCCATACTCCCGGGTGACGACCCCTATGCGCCCAGTCTGCGCGTCTTTGCGCGTCTCGACGAGCGCAGGGTGAGCATCGTCAGCTACGGTCTGGGAGAGCAGAATGACATCAGGGCCACGCATATCGAGTACGACGATCTGGGCCACCCTTCCTTTGATGTCTGGACCCCCGATGGCCGCTCGTATCCGGTTCGCCTGCAGTTACAGGGAGAACACAACGTCCT
>JAIRZP010000194.1 GCA_031267175.1 Coriobacteriales bacterium
GCTCAGCGGGCAGAGTAACGCCGAACAGCTCGGTACGCCGGGTGACATAGGGAATAAAGGCAAAACAGGTAATGAGCAGGAGATCAACAATGAGCAGGATGGCAAGTAGCATGATCCGCTCCTTTCCAAGTTGGGTTAACGTTGACGTAGCAGCAATCCGGGGCCATGGGCAGGGTCTCTCTTTGCTGGGTTGGGCTCTTTTCTGCGGCAGGTTCTCCAGCGAAAGGCTCGCCAACTGCAAGGGCCTGGTTGGCAGCAAGCTCGCTGGCAGCAAGAGCCTTGTTAACGGTAGTTTGAAACAGCGCGGCGTCGATGCCCTGGCTCTGCGCTTCGATAAAAAGGCGGGCAAGCGTGGCCTGGAGGTCTTCCAGGTAACCGGTGGTATAGTGGGGCGGCGCGATGATGCGGGCCCCGCTACGACCGTTAAGGCTCAGATAGCCGTCGTCGGCAAGCACGCGATAGGCCTTGTTGACGGTGTGCAGGTTGATACCGAGGTCAACGGCAAGCTGCCGCACCGAAGGGAGCCGGTCACCCTCGACAAGCTCGCCGCGCACGAGGGCGTCCACTATCTGATTGCGAATCTGCGTATAGAGCGGTCTATCGCTTGCAGGCTCTATGGAGAGGAACACGAAACACCTCCTTTGTTATACATACACTATAACAGATGAAAAGGTTTTGTGTAGTGAGAAATTTTTGGGACAACGGGGACGGGGCAATGCCGACAGAACTGGGAGCAAGGCTCATCTGGCCGTCGCCTCGTCAAGAAACGCCTGGCCGCCGGAGCCCCAATGCTCGACGCCGAGGGCTTTGAGATTGTGGAGTGAGGATGGACAAGTCGCTGGCTTTACGATGTAACCACCTATGGCCAGGAAATGTGCTACGCACAGTCCTTTTCCAGTGCAAACATCCGTAAGGCGCCGCCAAATCCAATACCCTGCTTGACGCCAAGCTTGATTCGCTCCGGGTCAAGTACTACGCGCCCGGCCAGCAGGTCAACGCCCCACTTAAACAGGAATCCACTGGGAATAACACTGGGTCCAACAAGTACGCAGATGGCGTCCTTGGCCAGATCCAGTAACCTGGGAAGTGTTTTATTGATGAGGGTGACCCCTGTCAGAAAGACGAAATCCTGTGAGGGAAGAAGGTATTCACAGGCAGGGTCGGGGGTATCGAGGGCACTGCGGGGATTGCGCTCAAGAACCGTCAGCTCGCAGATCTCTGACATCGCTTCCACTCCTGGAAAGTGGCCGATGACCGTGACCTTTTTGCCTGTGTACTCATCACGCAGGCCAACAAAGGGGTCTATCACACGCTCGCTGTCAAGGAGAGAAGGCTTTTTGCTTCCCGGCAATTCTGCTCCCGGCAAGGCAATACCCTCCTGTTTGGAGCCTTCATCAATCCTGCCGCCAAGAGCAAGCACCTTCTCCTCTTGGGAATACCAGGCGTTGAGGGCCGCGACACCCAGCGTGGCCTCGCGAAAATTCCATGACTTGGAGAGTTCGGCCACCGCAGAGAGCGGCAGCCCGCTGAGCACTCCAGAATACGCAGGCCTGCCTCCGCCGGTGAGAGTATAGCTCACACCCATTCCGCACTCGGCTTCCACATAACTCCAGTGCGTGCCCAGACAGCAGTCAGTCACGAGGATATCTGCGGGAATCCCGGCAATGAGGTGATTGTAGAGCTTCCACGGGCCCGTATGACCGTCAGTCCCCGGAAGGGTGATAGGGCCGCCTTGAAGAGCCGCCTTGCCGCAGCATTCTTTTGTCTCGCAACGATCCATAGGTGTTCCGCCTCCCTTGTCCGGGTATCTCTTCGCTCTCCTCTTTGGAAAGCTCTTTTACCCAGCTATTCTATCGTATCCTGCCTCTGGCGTGTTTCGATTTGCGTAGTGCTCCCCAAAACGACACCACGTGAGATAGCAGGGTCGCTATGCACGGCAGTCGTTACACAGAGAAATCCAGCTCTTTCAACCAGCGCTCTTCTCTCGACAGAATCTCAGCGATAAGCCAGTGGAACAGGAGTCGAGCAGACTCGAGGCTCCTGTCCCACGGTTCTCTACGGCATTTCGATCATTCATTTGACTTTACCGCACAAAGGTTTATACTTTGTCTATACTTACTCCAGAGTACGAACGACAGGAGATATAATGACAACTGCGACTCTTACAAAATGGGGCAATGGACAGGGCGTGCTGTTGCCAAAGTTCTATTGCGAGCAAATTGATATAAAGACAGGTGATACGGTACAGGTCGAGGTGCTCGATGACGCCATCCAGATATCGAAGATCAAGAGTCTGCCTACCAGTCTGACAGAACTTTTTGAAGGGTATGACGGTAACTACCAGCCAGAAGAATGGGACATCGGGCCAATGCAGGGAAGGGAGATCTGGTGACGCACTTCTCACAGGGCGATATCGTCTCTTTCAGCTATGACCCAACCAAAGGCCACGAACCACAGGACCATCGCCCTTCTGTAGTGGTGAGCAATGACGAGTATCAGCGCATGACAAGCCTTGTCGTCGTCTGCCCGATAACGCGCACAGACAGTGGTTATCCCCTGCACTTTAAGCTCCCTGAAGATTGTGTCGTGGAGGGAGCTATCTGTGTTGAACAGCTCCGCTCCGTTGACCTCATTGCACGCAAGGCCGAGGTTATCGGCTCCTTGGATAAGGCAACGCTTGCCAAGGTTTCAAACGCGGCAAAGCTGTTTTTCTAGGGAGAGTTTTCTCCTACTATTCGTGGAGCACAAGTAAGGAGCATGGAACATGAACAACACAGACGCGGTTTTGTGGATCGCAATCTTTCTGATCTTTATCGTTTGGTACGTACTGGTGATGGTTCAATCCTATTTATCCTATGGAACGGCGTACCGATGGGCCAAAGGTGGCGGCGATAACGGCCTCGCTCTGGTTGGCTGGCTTTTGGTCTTTGGGGCGGCTTCCCTTATTCCAGGCCTTGGCCTCTACTTCTGGTTCAAATATCGCCACCTCAACGACAGTTTGGGCATCTGCGTACGATGTGGCAACAAGCTGCCAAGCATAGGGCAATTCTGCAATTACTGCGGCAGCAAGTTCAGGTAGAAGCAACGCAAACCAAAGGCCGCCCCTTAAGCTCAACGACGAGAAGGGACCCTGTGACGATGAAGTCATAATCGTTGCGTTCCGCAAGGAACTATTGGAGAAATCCTCAGCCCAGCGCCACGTCGAGGATCATCATGACGAGGAAGCCGGCGAGTACGCTGATGGTGCCGGCGTGCGCGTGGCTGCTGAGGTGAGCTTCGGGGATGAGTTCCTCAACCACAACGTAGAGCATGGCCCCTGCGGCAAACGCGAGGAGCCAGGGCATTATTGGTGCTATGAGGCCTGCCAGCAGGATCGTGATGAGCCCGGCAACCGGCTCGACCGCACCCGAGCCCACCCCTGCCAGAAACGCCCGGGGAGCGCTCAGTCCCTCCTGCCTGAGGGGCAGCGCGACTGCGGCACCCTCGGGAAAGTTCTGAATGCCAATGCCGAGCGCAAGGGCCGAGGCTGCCGCGAACAGTGCCGGATCGTTGCCGTTTTGGAGAGCCAGTGCCAACGACAGGCCCACCGCCATGCCCTCGGGGATGTTATGCAGCGTAACCGCCGAGACGAGCAGGGTTGAGCGTTTGAGGCTGCTCTTTGGCCCTTCAAGTTCATTGCTCGCGGCATGGAGGTGCGGGATGAGGTGGTCGAGCACAAACAGGAAGGCCGCGCCTAGAACGAGCCCGCCGCCCGCGGGTACCCATCCGACCTGACCCGCCTCCACAGCGGCCTCTATCGCCGGAATCAGCAGGCTCCAGACCGAGGCCGCCACCATCACGCCCGCGGCAAACCCGAGGAACACCGTATGCATCACCTCCGGCATGGATCTGCGGAAGATGAGCACGGTGGCCGCGCCCAGCGTGGTCATGAGAAAAATAAAACCCAGGTTCCCTGCTATGAAGCCGATGTTTTCCATAGCCTGGTATTGTACACCGTATACTCTGTACCCTCAAAGGACATGACCCTCCGGCCTGAGATAAGCATCTTCCCTATCGCAAACTCACCGAACCCCAACTCTAGAATCAGAGTGCTGCGTAAGTCGAGATGCGGGGCTACATTCGTCTTGCAACGAGCAGCCCGTGCCTTCTCATGCGCAGGGTCGTACTCATCCTGTAAACGTCTTGCCCGCATGCTACGTCAGCTGGTCCAGTGGTAAACCTGGTATCCGTAGGATGTGTCGAAGGGAGCGCTGTTGACGGCGGCTGCATACTCGCTCCACACATTGGTGGTCAGGCGGGGCAG